>JACMRQ010000256.1 GCA_014376355.1 Arcicella sp.
AAGCAAAATCATGGCGTTGAAATTGACATCGATAACATTCCATTAGACGATAAAAAGACTTACGAATTATACCAAAGAGGCGAAACAAATGCTACGTTTCAGTTTGAATCGGGCGGTATGCAAAAACATCTTTTGGACTTAAAACCCGATCAGTTTTCAGATTTAATTGCCATGAATGCCCTGTACCGTCCTGGTCCAATTGCATACATTCCTAACTTCATTGCTCGTAAACATGGTCGAGAAGAAATCTCCTACGATTTGCCGATTATGGAAGAGTATCTATCTGATACTTATGGAATTACCGTTTATCAAGAGCAAGTAATGTTATTGTCGCAAAGTATTGCTGGATTCTCGAAAGGAGATGCTGACGTATTGAGAAAGGCGATGGGAAAGAAGGATAGATACACGCTTGATAAGATGAAAAGCAAGTTTGTGGAAGGAGCAAAAGCAAAAGGACATCCAGAAGATAAACTTAATAAAGTTTGGACCGATTGGGAAGCATTCGCTCAATATGCTTTCAACAAATCTCACTCAACTTGTTACGCTTTAGTAGCTTACCAAACGGGTTATTTAAAAGCACATTATCCATCAGAATACATGGCGGCAGTAATGTCAAATTCGCTGGGACAAATTGAAAAAATTACTTTCTTTATGGAGGAATGTCGGAGGATGGGATTACCCGTTTTAGGACCAGATATTAATGAATCTTACCGTTCATTTGCTGTAAATAAAAAAGGAGAAATTCGTTTTGGATTGGCCGCAATTAAAGGCACGGGCGATGCAGCCGTTGATAGTATTATTGACGAAAGAGACAAAAATGGACCATATAAAAGTATTTTTGATTTTGTAAAACGAGTAAGTTTAAGAACGGTGAATAAGAAAACCATCGAAAGTTTAGCGTATGGTGGCGGTTTTGATTGTTTCGAAGAAGCACAAGGATTACATCGTGCCATTTATTTCGAGGATTCAGAAGGCTCTAACTTTATTGAGAAATTGATTCGATTTGCCAATAAAGCCGTTGAAGATGCCAATTCAGCACAAGGCTCATTATTTGGAGCTATGGACGGCGGAGGTGGAGCCATTGCCACCCCAAGAATTCCACAAATTGAGAAATGGGGTCAAATGGAAAAACTTAAATTTGAAAAAGAAGTAGTCGGAATTTATATTTCTGGTCATCCTTTAGATGAATATCGCTTAGAATTGGATAGTTTTTGTTCTTGTACGCTCGACCGTTTGATGGAACCGATTTTCAGAGGCAAAGAAATTGCGGTCGGAGGAATCGTTACTAAATCATTAGAAAGATTTTCGAAAAATGGCAATCCGTTTATGCTTTTTACTTTAGAAGATTATAACGGTAGCTACGAATTTGCTTTATTTGGCGAAGACTTTGTAAATCTCTCAAAGTACATTGCCCCCGACCGATTTTTATACATAAAAGGCGTAATAAAATCTAAATGGGGACGACCAGACGAATGGGAATTTAAGCCCATGAGTGTGAGACTTTTATCAGAAATTAGAAATCAATTTTCTAAGGAATTAAGAATTACGATTGGCTTGCAAATGATTAATAGTCAGACAATTAATCACTTAAATACCCTTATTTCTAAACATCAAGGCACTTGTAATTTATCGGTTTTGGTGTATGATGCCGAAGAAAAAGTGGAAGTAACGATGATGTCGAGGAAGAATAAAATTTCACCCAGTAATGAGTTTTTGGAGGAACTGAAAGCGATGAATGGAGTGATTTATAAGTTGAATTGATGTAAAAAAATACAGAATGAACCAAATTGATATTTCAAAATGTTGTAATTTTGAATAAGATTTAAAACTTAATAAATAATACAATGGGAAAATATGTTGTAGCCACTGATGCTAATTTTCAGGAGCTTATAAATTCAGACAAACCAGTTTTAGTAGATTTTTGGGCAGAATGGTGTGGACCATGTAAAATGATTGGACCAATCGTTGAGGAGTTGGCAGGAGACTTAGAAGGTCAGGCAATTATTGCTAAAATGGATGTTGATGCTAATTCAACTATTCCTTCATCATTAGGAATTCGTTCAATCCCCACTTTATTGATTTTCAAAAATGGTGAATTGAAAGAAAGATTAGTAGGTGGAAATATTCCAAAAGCGGTTTTAGCTCAAACAGTTTTAAAACACGCATAAAATAATTAACAGTTATCAACTTACAATTATCAGTTATTTTACTGCATAATTGAATTTGATAACTGTTTTTTTGTTAGTTAATAACTGAAAGAATTACATTACAAGCCTTCCTAATTTCTTCATCCGTAATAATTAAAGGGGGGGCAATTCGCATTGAATTATCACAAAATAAAAACCAATCTGTAATTATTCCTTTCTCAATTGCACGGTCGATAATTGGTTTCAAGGTATCAAAATCTTCAAATTCTACTGCCATCATTAATCCTTGATTACGGACTTCCTTTATTTTTTCGTGAACTAACAAATCTCTAAAAATCTGGGCTTTACGTTTTACATCATCCAATAATTTTTCTTCATAAATCACATTCAAGGTTGCCAAGGAAGCCGCAGCACTCACGGGATGCCCTCCAAAAGTGGTAATATGCCCTAAAATTGGATTATTTTTAAAAACAGCCATTACTTTTTGATTGGCAATAAAAGCACCAATTGGCATTCCACCGCCCATTCCTTTGGCACAAAGCAAAACATCGGGATAAAATCCAAATTGTTCAAACGCCCAAAATGTTCCTGTGCGACCAAAGCCCGTTTGAATTTCATCAATAATTAACAAAGTTCCCGTTAAGTCGCAGTGTTTTCTTAATTCGATAAAGTATTGATAATCAGGTACTCTAACGCCAGACTCTCCTCCTATTATTTCAATAAAAATGGCTGCCGTTCTGCAAGTTATTAACTGAATATTCTCAAAATTTCCGTGTTTTATTTGCTTGATTTCTGGCAAAAGTGGGCGATAATTTCGTTTGAAATTCTCACTACCTGATAAAGATAAAGCTCCTTGCGTTGCCCCATGATAGGCATTTACACACGAGATTATTTCCTGTCTTCCAGTATATCTTTTTGCCAATTTCATGGCTCCTTCAACGGCTTCTGTTCCAGAGTTGGTGAAATAAACATTATCTAAAACTGGATATTTTCGACAACCTTTATCTAAGGTTTTTACCAATGCCTCAGCTAAAAGTATTTGAGGCGTTTGAACATATTCACCATAAACCATCAAATGTAAATATTTATCTACTTGATTATGAATGGCTTGTGTAACTTTCGGATGTCGATGTCCAACATTTGAAACACCAATTCCTGAAATTAAATCCATGTACGCTTTCCCCTCTTTTCCGTACATATATACGCCCTCAGCTCGTTCAATTTCAAGCGAAAGTGGGAAATCAGACGTTTGGGCAACATTTTTTAAAAATAATTCTCTATGTGTAATCAAGTTTTTGTATTTTTAATTTAATTCGTACCATAATTACCTTAACAAATATTTTCAGCCATGAAAAAAATCTTATCACTATTCGCAACTTTGTGTTTTGTTAACACTTTTGCCCAAGACAAAGTTACAAAAGAAGAAACCAAAACCGTAGTTCCGAACCTCATTACCACAACAATTCCCCCACCAGTTATAACTAAACATCAAGTTACAATTGACAAACTTTTGGTTATACCGCTACGACAGGTTATATGACGCTGAAAGATGAATCTGGAAAGGCAAAAGGGAATATTTTCTTCATTGCTTATACCAAAGATGGTGTTACAGATGTTTCAAAGCGTCCCATGACTTACACTTTTAACGGTGGACCAGGGTCGGCTTCAGTATGGTTACACATGGGGGCAATTGGTCCTCGAAGAATTCCCATGACTGATAAAGGAGATGCTTTAGCCCCGCCCTATCAATATGTTAATAATGAATATAGTTGGTTAGACAAAACTGATTTGGTTTTTATTGACCCTGTAAATACAGGATATAGTCGGGCAGTACAGGGCGAAGACCCTAAACAGTTTTTGGGATACGTTGAAGATATTGAATCAGTTGGAGAATTTATTCGACTTTATACAGTTAAATATGGCAGGTGGGCTTCGCCAAAATTTTTAGCTGGAGAAAGTTACGGAACAACTCGTGCTGCGGGATTATCAGGATATTTACAGGATAAATTTAATATGTACATCAATGGGATTAGTTTAATTTCTTCCATTTTAAATTTTCAAACAGCACGATTTGAGAAAGGAAATGATTTACCTTACCCACTTTTCTTGCCCACTTATACCGCCATTGCTTGGTACCATAAAAAAATTGCAAAAGAGTATCAATCGGATTTGCAAAAGACGTTAAGAGAAGTAGAGAATTTCGCTCTTAATGAATATTCAACGGCATTAATGAAAGGGGATTTATTACCTGAAAGCGAACAGAAGCAGATTATTCAGAAATTAAGCAAATATACGGGACTGAGTGAATCGTATATTAAAAATGCAAACATGAGAATTGAAATTGGGCGTTTTGTGAAAGAGTTACAAAGGGAAGAAGGCAAAACTACGGGTAGATTAGATGGTCGTTTCACAGGAATTGACTATGATAATGCGGGAGAAAGATATGAGTTTGACCCAAGTTTGGATGCCACTATTTCTGGACCCTATTCAACCGCCATTAATCAGTATCTAAGACAAGATTTAAAGTATGAAAATGATTTGCCTTATTTGCTTTTGACGGGAAGAGTTCAACCTTGGAATTATGGAAATGTTCAAAATCAGTACTTAAATGTAGCGGAAACCTTGAGGCAAGCAATGTCAAAAAATCCATTTTTAAAAGTTTGGATTCCGTCCGCATATTATGATTTAGCAACGCCTTATTTTGCAGCAGAATATACCATTAATCATGCGGGATTGAAGCCCGAACAACGAAAAAATGTTAAATTTACCTATTTTGAGGCGGGTCACATGATGTACATTCACAAAGAATCGCTCATTAAATTGAAAAAAGAAGCAGATCAGTTTTACTTGGAGGCGCTTAAATAGTATTAAAAATAATGACGGAATCGTTTTGAGCGATGCCGTCATTTAAAACATTAACAACTTTATTTTTCCATAAAACAAATGCTTCCACCAACCCAATCAAAGTCTTTATTATACCGAACGCCAATCATTTCACCTCTCGAAAGTCGAGCTAAATTCGTCATTAAAATGGGTCTTTCCTCGTCTTTTTGCCAAATATATAACATTCGAATTTCACATTTTACTTTACTTCCATCACTTGTTACAATGACAGGCTCATACTTTACTTTTTTCTGTAAAATATAATTTTCTGGATCTTTTATCTTTATCAAATCTTCTGCTAAAATATTGATAATCACACCATTACCAGCAAAAGAAAATAAAGGTTTCAGTACATAATCGGATAATTTTTCAGGATAATTTCCTTGGTATTCACTCAAAAAATGACATTCTGGAATATATTGATTATGAAGAAATGGCATGGTATATTTACTAATTCTAAAAAACCAATTAGGATGTCCAATCCATTCAACATCAACATCATCTGTTAAATTGAATTCTGTTTTCAAGTCAGGAAAATTTATTAAATCATCAAATATTAGCCGATTATAAATTCGATAAATTGGGGTTTTTATGCCTTCATTCATGTAAAATAATTTCCTATCTTCTTTAATGATTTTTGTTAAACAGACCGCTTTAACTCCAATGAGATTTTCTGTAACTTCAAAATCTACCCTTGTTTTTTGCGTTTCTGGATAAATTTCTAACAAAATTACATTTTCAATTTTCTCATCCCCTACTACCAATTTTCTAAATGCTTCAACGTATGATTTTCTATCATAATTATTGAAAAGAAATTCATAACCATCTGGCATAGAAAAATGCTTTTGATACATCGAAGAAAGCAAATATTGAAACCCAAAAAGAGATGGAAATCCTTGTAGTTCAATAAGTTGTGGAATAAAATTATTATTTTCATCTTGACATACGGCAAAATCTATGGCTAAGAATGATGTGTGATTATTCTCGTTCGGTACGTTCTGATTTTCGGGTATTGCTTTTGAAGTTTTTGCTTTAAAATCTTCTTTCGCAATAACATCAATAATATTTTCACAGGTATCTATCAACTTGTCTTTCAAGGATTTAGATACAAAAACTGGTGTTTCTGCAATTCTAAATTCAATAGGTTTCGGCGTTGATTTATTTAATTCAGAAAGAAAATTTTGGTATTTATCTTGATTAAATGACTGATTATATTTTTGTCGGATTGGTGATTCCATCTTATTAGTTAGTATTGGAAAATTAGCGTTTAATCCTTAAAAGTATAATTGCCAACTTCATAAAGTTGGCAATTATACTTATATCACTAATGCTGAATGCAAAATTGATTCAGCAGCGTCGTTTAAAAATTTCGGAATAATAATTGATTCAGTTAAAAGAATTTTATCAGGATCATCCAATTTAGCAATCATGTCGTTGTATTTTTCTAAGCCGTGAGTTTTTATTACAGCTTTCTTTTTATCTTCAGATGATAGTAATTTTAACATTCCAATGGCATCTGCTTCAGGGTGAAATTGCGTTCCAAAAACTTCTTCTGAAAAACGAATTGCCATGATTGCCCGTTCTAAATTAACGAGAGGGCGTTCTTTTTCCATTCTTAAAAGTTTAACACCTAATTCTTTTATTCTCTTTTTATTTGGACTAACTAACTGATAATCACGTGAATCTACGACAAAAAATGGTTCTGGTAATCCTTCAAATAATTCTTCTTTAACATCTTTATCAATTTGACTTACTGGAAAAACACCAAAGGCCGTGCTTCTTCGTTTGGTGATATTGCCGATACCCAAATGTCTTGCAACCACTTGGAAGGAATGACAAATTAAAAACATATATTTTTTTGTACTTTCCCCATATTGCACTGCTTCTAATTTATTGTGAGCAAATACCGAATCAATAAATTTAAAATAGGGTTCCTCCCATACTTCTCCTAAAACTAAGGGACTTCCAGGTCCACCTGAAGAAATATAAATATCATGATTCAAATCAGGAATTTCATTATTTGCCCTCACATTGAAAATTTGGGTTTCAATCGTGATTCCTTCTCTTGTTTGAAATTCATTGATTAGATTTACAATACATCGCATTCCTTCTCCAGGAAAATTATCGTACATATCTAAAACAGCTATTTTTAGTGGCTTTTGCATATTATTTTGTTGAGCGAAGACGCTATTTAAGATTCAAACAAAAATGTTTAAATCAGTATTTGACGTTAATTATTACACAAAATTAATCAAAATAATAACCACATAGAAATTTTAGAGAATATAGCATATTTGAAAGGATAATTTTTCAATAAATTCCAAATTTAGTTTCCTCTACAATATAATCTACAACTGCCTTTAAATCGCCACCAGTTTGCTCAAAAACGGCTAATTGACGATCGGCACCGGTTCCATGATCAAGAATTTCCTTGATATATTCTACTTCTTTACGGCTTCCTAATTCATCTAAAACATCATCTACAAAATCCAATAATTCACCGCATAAATCACGATATGGGACTTCTTCTTGCTTACCAAAATCAATCAATTTTCCTTGAATTCCATAACGTGCGGCACGCCATTTATTTTCATTAATTAATACTTTTCGGTAGGGTCTAAAACTGAGATTTTGTTTCAACAATTTATGCATTTTTGCCACTAATGCTTGAATCAAAGCGGCAATACAAATAGTTTCATCAATTCGCATGGGTATGTCACAAATCCTAAATTCTATTGTATCAAAATACGGATGTAAACGAATATCCCACCAAATCTTCTTACCATTATCAATGCAATTTGTTTTGACTAATAATTTGATATATTCGTCGTATTCATTAGCTGAGGCAAAGAAATCTGGTATTCCTGTACGAGGAAATTTGTCAAAAACTTTGGAACGATAGGATTTAAACCCAGTATTTCGTCCGCACCAAAATGGCGAATTAGTGGAAAGAGCATAAATATGAGGCAAAAAATAACGTACAGCATTTAAAATTTGGATTCCCTCCTCACGACTCTCTATGCCAACATGAACGTGCAGTCCAAAAATCAAATTTCCTCTCGCAACGTCTCTCATTTCATCAATTAAGGCATCATAACGCTCATTGGGAGTAATCAATTGATCTTGCCAATCAGAAAAAGGATGCGTTCCTGCGGCTGCAACTCTTAGATTTTGCTGGTCGGCTAATTCAATAATATGTTTTCTGAGTTCAGTAACTTCAGCCCTCGCTTCTTGGATGTTATGACAGATATTTGTGCCAACTTCCACAACAGCTTGGTGCATTTCTTCCTTCACTCTTTCGTGCAAAGTGATTTGTCCGCCCTCCACAATTTTACTCATGTGCGAACGTAATTCACGGGTAACGGGATCAATTGTTTGAAATTCTTCTTCAATTCCAAGGGTGAATAATGGCATAAATTTATGGTTTTAGATTATTTCATGTTCGTAATTTACTCATAGCATAAATAATAATCATGCTATGAGTAAGGATTATACTATTTTTGAACCTAGTTTTATCAAAAAAATTTATTTTAATTTATTTCTCCGTTGCCAAAGTACTTCTATCTTTCCCCATAACGGACGAAGTAATAAACGTTCCCCAAGTCAGATTATCTTTCCCTGCTTTATGTTTTTTTGCACGGTCAATCGCCACTTTTGCCATTGTATCAACTACCCAATCAAAATTTTCTTGACCAACAGAATTTACGTCAGCATCTGGAGCAGGATTACAAAAATCAATGGCGTAAGGAATTCCATCTTTTACGGCAAATTCTACGGTATTGAAATCATAACCCAAGGCATTATTTAATTTCAAAACGTAATCCTTCACAGTTGCCATTAATTTTTTGGCGTGAGGTCCCGTTGGTAATTGTGCATCATACCGCAAATGAGGCTGATTCCTGGGTTCGTAAGGCATAATTTTAACTTCCTTTCCTCCCAAACAATAACATCTAAAATAATCGGTAAACACAATTTCTTCTTGCAAAAGCATCACTAACTGGTCTGTTTCGTCATAAGCATTAAATAATTCGTCAGGATTTCTAACTTTATAAACGCTCTTCCAACCTCCGCCAGAATGAGGTTTCATATAAGCAGGAAAGCCAATGTGATCGAAAATATCACCCCAAGGCAATGGAAATTTTAAATTTCTAAATGAATTTTCTGCCGTATCGGAAGGACGTTCTTTCGAGGGCAATAAAATTGTTTTAGGAACGGGAACGCCCAAACTTACCGCTAAAGCATTATTGAAAAACTTTTCATCTGCCGACCACCAAAAAGGATTATTAATTACCGCAGTTCCTGC
>JACMRQ010000030.1 GCA_014376355.1 Arcicella sp.
CACAGGCTAAACAGACTAATATGAGTTTTTTGTAAATTATAACTAATTGATAATCAATTGTTTATAATTTAATACGAGTTTTTTATGAAAGGACGTATTACTATTATTTAATTTGATAGTGTATTTAATGCGAGTTTTTTATGAATATGGATAAAACTATTTATCAGTTCTTAGAAGTATTTGTTTAAGGAGTTATTTTAGCAAAATATGACTTAAATACTTTTATTTTTAGTAATTTTTGTCTGATTTATAGATTTATCATAAATATTTGAATGATTTAGGAGGCTTTTAAGTCACTACAAATCAATGGATTACAAAATTTAATGCGAGTTTTTTATGTTTTAATACGAGTTTTTTGTAATTAAATCTCAAATAATACGAGTTTTTTATGATTTAATGCGAGTTTTTTATATATTTACACTACTAATCCAAGGTTGTACAAAGTAAACTTTACGTTAATGATAATTCCTGCCAGTAAAAGCCTCGTTTTCCCATATAAACATAGTAGAACAGATAATTATATTTCTAATAAATTTGTCGTTTCTACGATACCATACAAACGAATTGAGCAAAAACTCTTTGAATTATTTGTAAATCAGATCGACTATGAGGCACTTGCCAAAGCTGATGACAATACCTCAATTATAATTACTATTCCAAGGAGTGAGATTGTAAAATACGTTACGATTCAACAATCTGTCTCAGTTACGAAATCTATGATAGAGAAGTCTATCACATTCTTAGATTTCAATCGACCTGAAATTGAATATGAGCATCTTACCATTTTTTCAAGAATTACCTATCAAAATGGATTTTTAGAGTTTGAAACAAACCACGCTATTGGTAAATATTTGAAAGACTTCCAAAAGCAATATGCTCGCTATAACTTGGAAAAAATACAATCATTCAAATATGTATATTCAAGCACATTATACAGAATTTTAAGAATGCACATCGGGCAAAAGAGGCTTTCATTTTCATATACTATTGCAGAATTAAAGAAGTTGTTACAAGTCGATGAACATAAGTATATTAATTTTTATGATTTTAATTTTAATGTTCTTTCCAAAGCCCATCAAGAAATCACCCAATTGGATATTGATAACATACAATTTGATTATAACACTGGAAATAAACAAAGAGGCGTTGAGAAAATATATTTCACGATTCATACGGCATTCAGTAATAGTCAGATAGAAAAGAATGAATTTTTAGAAGCTGTTTCAAGTAATCCAAAGTCGGTACTTGACCAAGTACAAACAATTATTGAAAAACAATATAATTTTAGAATGAACCACAAAAATTTAATATTAGGGGATAAGATACTATTAGATAAATTTGTGACTTTACATATTGAGTTTGAGAATGGACTACATTCAAATGTGAAAAATAAAACTGCCTACATTCTAACGTGTCTAAGTTTAGTAAAAAAGAAAGCGTGAGACCTCCAAATCCTCACGCTAAGCACTTATTAAGATACTTTACTTACAATCTGTCAATGATTCCTAAAAAAGGAGCCTGATAGATAGATATTGTATCTGTGAAAGAGTTATCAATTACGGTTTCATTGGGCAACCCTCTTAGCTCCCGCCAAACAGATTCTAAACCATTCTTAACCAGAAAACCGCCTTTTATGGTTATTGTTAGATCAAAATCATCCGCATTTTTTACGCTTTCTCTTACTCTATCAGACAATTTAATTGCCTTACTTTCACTTATATTATCAAATTTATCTATAAGCTCATGAAGTTCTTGTACGGATTTTATTGGTGTTTTAATTTGGCTTTTAGAAAGTTTTTGAATTGTTCCTTTATCAACTTTTATCTTTCCATCCAAGATATTATTTCTTAATTCTGAATCAATTTTTTCTAATCCATCGGCAAATTCGGCATCTCTTTTTATCGTTTTTGGGCTAACATTATACTCTTTTGCAAGCCTTTCCGCCGTCGTTTTTACCGAAGGGTCAAAATGACCCTTCGGAGATTTTATTTCAAAATTATCAATTTTTTGTCCATTATTTACCGAAGGGTCATTTTGACCCTTCGAAGATTCTGTCTCTAATTTATAAGTTTTTTGTCCTCCATTTTCCGAAGGGTCATTTTGACCCTTCGGAAAATTTGACACTAAATTATCAGTTTTTTGTCCTTCGCTTCTCAAAGAGTCATTTTGACCCTTTGAGAAATTTGTCAATAAATTGTCTGATTTGTCGGCTTTTTCATTGTTATATCGCAATCCTCTAAAATATGAAATCTGGTTTTGACTTAAATTTCGTCTTCCCAATTGCAAATTAATCATGTAATCCTTGGCATCTTTTTGTGAGTCAAAAGACAGAACATAGACTTCAAAAGGGAGATTATACGAAGTACAAATTTTATAACGATTATGTCCATCAACCAAAATGTAAGCCAAATCGTCTTCTTTTTCAAAAGCTAAATCTAAATTTTTCTTCAAAGTTTGCCACACTTGAATAGGAGTCTGACAACCATGTTGCAAAATATTCGATTCCAATTGGGAATATTCATCCAAGGAAAGTGAGGGAATAAAATTTCTAAGTTCGTCTAAAATTATTATGTTTTGCCGTATATTACTGGCATTTAATATGTTGCTTGAAAGTGCTTGCTTAGTTTTTGTAGCAAGAATATTTCTTATATCCGTTTTCATGGGTATTATTTTACAATTTGAAGGTAAGTAATATATTCATCACAGAACTCTAAGTAACACTTCGCCGCTTCGGAATCTTGGGAAAATTTGGAAATAGAGTTTTGGGCAATTTGAGATTTCTGAAAATCAATTAAATGCCTAATCTCAGCATCAAAAATTTTGATATTTTTGATTTCATCTTTTACATAAACTTTAATTCCATCGTGGACAGTATTCTTTTTGACCATCGTAAAAACTACTCCATCAATTTGTAAGGCTGCGTTTAAATCCCTTCTTATTTCCATGATTTTACCCCAAATTGAGTTCAATCCTTTCACTGCGGACATCTCAGGGAGCAATGGAATGATACAACTCGTTGAAGCTGCCATTGCCGATAGAGTAAGTTTATTAAGGGATGGAGGGCAATCAATAATGATATAATCGTATTTCACCAATAAATGTGCAATCCGATTTTTAAGTCGAAATTCTCCTCCCGTTAATTCATGAAAACGCATTTCAACATTGGCTAATTCAATATCGGATGGTGATAAATCTAAGTTTTCTTCTATGTTCACAACAGGAAATTCTTTGTTATCTATCAGAGAATCAGATACTTGTACTTCTGGTGCATCTACTCCCAAAATCTGACTTAAATTTCCTTGTGGATCTAAATCTATTAATAAAACCTTAAATCCTCTTTTGGCAAGAGCTTCACCGAGTGATGCCGTTGTGGTTGTTTTGCCAACACCGCCTTTATGATTGACCACAGAAATCACCCGTGCGTTTTGATAAAGCGTTGGCGAATAACCATACTTTGATAAGATGGGAAGGAGTAATTCTAAATTTTTTGGAGAAATTACCCTGTTTTCATTCAAAGCTCTGGTTAAAGTTTGGCGGGGAATTCCAGCTTCTTTTTCTAAGGAACTAATCAAAAGGGAAGGATTGTGTCTGAGAAATTTTAGGGCAAGCTCTTGGGTTATCATATTATATATATGTTTAAATAATACCTAAATATACTAAATATGGTAATATAATACCCAAAACGAAAGAAATTTAATTTTACTAACTAAATCTAAAAACGCTTTACTCTAACGATATATTTATGATAAAAATTTATAACTACCTTAGAAACAATTACTTACAAAAGTAAGTAAATTAAATTTTCCAATTTTGAAGAAATTAAAAGCCCTGAGAATCGAATACTTATTTTTTCATAGATATAAATGCAGTTTAAAGCCTTTAAAATCCATTAAAATTTTACGATTATTCTCATTTCAAGGTATCTATTCTTTTTGTAATATTAAAAACAGTATCTAAATGCCATTGACAATCCTTCCGAAAAGATGCAATTGAACGATTATTTAGCTCATCTCGTAAAGCCCTTAAAGTAATAAACCCGTCAGATTTCAGCTCAGAAATTATGGGTGTCATCGTTTCTGCAAAATCATCGGCTAACTTTATGTTTTGTTGTGACAATACATTTTTACCATGTTTTCCCAAAATAATGCCTCGGTTCTTGGCAACTTTCAGAGCCTCTTTCGTTCGTGTACTTATTTGCTCACGTTCATGTTCAGCAAAAGCTGCCAATAAATGTAACATCAAACGGTTAGCGTGCGGATTATCAACTGCCACAAATTCAACTTTGCTTTCCATCAAACTGGAAATAAAAGCTACGTTTCTGCCCAATCGGTCAAGTTTGGCAATTACTAAAACTGCCTTTTGTTTTAAACACTGTTTCAAGGCTTCTTGCAATTGCGGACGATTATTCTTCTTACCACTTTCAATTTCCGTAAATTCTCCAATTAATTCCCATTGCTTGAAAGTAGCAAATTGTTGGACGGTTTTGTTTTGAGCTTCCAAACCTAAACCACTTTTTCCCTGGCGGTCGGTTGAAACACGATAATATGCAATGGCTTTGTTCATTTTGTGCTGAAATTATCTATAAAGATACAAATTTGTTCGGAATTATACGTGGGTATATATCCGAACAAAACCCTCAAAAAATACATTATAAACAGGTAAGATATTTCTCTCACTCCACTTGCCCCTGCCTAATTATGTCACTTTTAGTGCTATTTTGCATGTAAAGTATCGCCTATCATTAAGTCATTTCTGGCAGAATATTCCTGTTAAATGTAATAGGGCTATTAATTACTGATTTTCAATTAAGGTTACAGCTAAATAATGAGGTATTAAACACGCAAGATAACGCTAAAAATTTACGGCAAAATTGGACTAAAAGTGACAAATGTAGGCTTTTTTGTGTGAGAAAACATTTTAACACTAAACGTTAACTCTTTCGTGGGAAGTTTGCCCCACATTTAAGTGAACCCCATTGATAGTACAAAAATCGTGGCATGTCATCCTAAACGAACTCATCAGAATGAAGTTTTTAATG
>JACMRQ010000257.1 GCA_014376355.1 Arcicella sp.
ACTTGAACCATTAAAATTATAAGCTCTGTTAGCTTTTCCAAAACGATCAGTGGTTAAAGTTGCTCCATTGATTGTTCCATTATTATTATTACCAGATTCATCATTGGCATTGGCATTGAAGGGATAACAAGCTATCAAACCATTTTTGAGGTTTACTTGAGCAAAAATTGTAGACACGGAGAACAACAAAATTAGAAATAGTACAAGAACTTTTTTCATATTTGGGAACGTAATTTTTTTAGACCCTCAAAAATAGTAATTTTGTATTTTAAAACAATAATAATGAACGAAAGAGAAGCAGGTATTGAAAGGTTATATCCTTCCATTTTTGGGAGAATGGCAACTCGGTATTACTATTTAAGACAACTCCGCCAAAAAATTGAGGAAGTTATTCAACAATTTGTCGCCAATAATCCAGCTAAATTAACCTTAGCGGACTATGGTTGCGGTAATAAACCTTACCAACCTCTAATTGCCCATTTTGTAGAGAAATACATTGGTATAGATTTACCCGAAAACACTTCGGCGGATATCCATATTTCGCCCGAAGGACGTATTCAATTGGATGATAATAGTTTGGACGTTGTGCTTTCAACGCAGGTTTTAGAACACGTGGTTAATCCAACGGCTTATTTGTTGGAAGCTCAACGAGTTTTGAAAAAGGACGGTCAATTGATTCTGAGTACGCACGGCTACTGGATGTTTCATCCCGACCCAACCGATTTTTGGCGTTGGACTTCCACGGGTTTACAAAAGGTGGTAAGTGAAGCAGGTTTTGAAATAGTTTATTTTAAAGGCATCATTGGTCGTTCTGCCATGGGTCTGCAATTATTTCAAGATGGAATTCTTTTCAAACTTCCCCAGTTTCTCAGACCCATTTTGGCATTAATTATGCAACCCTTAATTATATTTTTCGATAAAACCACAGCACAAGAAACCAGAGATAAGGATGCTTGTACATTTATATTAGTTGCCAAAAAGAAATAGAATGAATCTTTGCTTTACTCGCTCCAATAAATATTCTCATTCCGAAACATTTATTGATAATGAAATAAAGGCTTTACAGCCTCAAATGTTAATTTATGAAGGTTGGTATCCTTCTGTTTTACCTAATGAAAAATCATTTTTGCCTTTTCCGTTCAACTTTCTTTTCGTAAGGGGAGGAATGAGAAACGTATTCCCTAACATATATCACTTTTTATATACTCGTTTTTTAGCTTCATATCTCATAAAAAACAAAATTGATGTACTTTTAGCAAATTATGGTCCAATGGGAGTGGCACTTATAGACGCATGTGAGCGAGCCAATGTAAAAATGGTTGTTCATTTTTACGGATTTGATGCTACTGAATATAAAACCTTAAACGTTTATCGAGAAAAGTACGTAAATCTCTTTCAAAGAGTTGACAGTATAGTGGTGGTTTCAGACGATATGAGAACTCAACTACATAAATTAGGAGCCGATTTATCGAAAATTTATGTAAATCCTTGTGGCGTAAAAACAAGTGAGTTTTTAGGTGCATCACCCGAAATCAAACCTCCCTTATTCATTACTGTTGGCAGATTTACCCCAAAAAAATCTCCTCAGTCAACCATTAAGGCTTTTGCCGAGGTGATAAAGGAAGTTCCTGATGCTCAAATGATTATGGTTGGTGATGGCGAACTGTGGGAAGAGTCAAAACAATTGGCAAATGAATTAAAAATTGCCGATAAAATTGATTTTCAAGGTAAAAAATCTCCAGAAGAAATCTTAGTATTATTTCATCAAGCAAGGGTATTCCTTCAGCATTCAATGTTAGCTCCAAGTGGTGATTCGGAAGGAACACCCGTTGCTATTCTTGAAGCCTCTGCCACGGGTTTACCCATCGTCAGCACTCGTCATGCAGGAATAAAAGAAGCTGTTGTGCATGGAGAAACAGGTTTTTTAGTGGAAGAAGGAGATTGGAAATCAATGGGAGAATATATGATTCAATTAGCCCAAGATCCACTTTTGTGTGGAAAAATGGGCAGAAATGCTCGTAAACACATGGAAGAAAATTATGAAATGGACAAACTTTTACATACATTAAAAGAAATTTTAGAAAAATAAATTTCTAAAATAATTCATCGCAACATGATTATAGGAAACGGCTTAATTGCTCAATCATTTAGACCACACTTTGATAAATATGAGGATATTGCTATTTTGTTTGCATCAGGCGTGTCCAATTCAAAACTCACTCTTGAAAGTGAATATTTAAGAGAGAAATTACTTCTACAAAATGCTTTACAGCAAAATAGATTATTGGTTTATTTTAGTACTTGCAGCATATTTGATTCCACGCTTAAAGATTCAAGATATATTCTGCATAAATTAGAAATGGAGTCTTTGATAGTAAAAATTGATAATTATCTCATCATAAGATTACCAAATGTTGTAGGAAAAATTGGCAATCCAAATACGATGTTCAATTTTTTTATCAATCAAATAATAACGGGTAAAAATATTCAAGTATCAAAAAATGCCACCAGATATATCATTGATGCGGATGATGTGGCGTTTTGGACAATCGAACTAATAAAAGATGGTTTTCATAATCATATTGTTAATGTAGCTTTTCCAAATAAACTTCATGTAATTTCTATTATCAAAATAATCGAAGATTTTTTGAATATGAAAGCAAACGTTAGTCTGGTAGAGGGTGGGAACGAATACGAAGTTGATTTAAGTATTTTTACAGATTTTATTTATAAAAAAATGCCCAATTTTTCTTTAAATCCTTATTATGTGAAATCAATTATTGAAAAATATTATAGTACATTATTACTTTAAATTCAGAATAACAAAATATAAAACATGTCAATCATAAGTAGATATTTATTAAAACCATTTGGGTTACAAATATCAAAAATTCAGTCAGACGAAGACTTCATTCAAGATGCCGTTTTTTTGAAAATTTTCCAACAATGTAAACCCTACACCATGACCGGTATTGAGCGAATGTATGCGCTGTATAATGCGGTGAAATATGTAATTGAAAACAATATTGA
>JACMRQ010000258.1 GCA_014376355.1 Arcicella sp.
AATATAAGAAAAGATGCCTTTGGGACTGAAATTATTGAACGTAAAATGAGCAATCCAGAAGTTGCTAAATTAGGTAGAAATTTCTTTATTTCGCCTGAAAATAGGTATAATATTACACTTGCCAATCAAAGAGTAACCAAAATGATTGGAATGAATATTACTTACCGTTGGACTGATATGATGTGGGTTGAACAAGGTACAACACAAGGGGACATTTGGTTGCCATCATGGAATACGCTTGATGCAGCTATTTCGATTAAATTGCCCAAATATAAATCGTCTTTAAAAATCGGGGGATCAAATATTCTAAACAAATATTATTCACAGGGTTACGGTTTAGCAAATATTGGTGGACTTTATTATTTATCAATCAATTTCGATGAAATGATTCGCTAATTGATATTTTGGTAAATAAGCACTAAAAATTGGGATTAGTGGGCTGTCTATTTTTTTTAGCCCATTAACCTTAAATTAAATCGAATGAAATATAGTAAAGTGTGGTGGAAAGAAGCAGTTATTTACCAGATATATCCACGTAGCTTCATGGATTCAAACGCTGATGGTATCGGTGATTTAAAAGGAATTACTTCCAAGATTGATTACTTAAAAGATTTAGGGGTTGATATAATTTGGTTGAGTCCACATTTTAAATCCCCTAACGTTGACAATGGTTATGATATATCGGACTATGAAAACATTTTAGACGAGTTTGGTACAATGGCTGATTTTGATGAAATGCTCGCTGCACTTCACCAAAATGGGTTGAAATTAATCATTGATTTGGTGGTCAATCATACTTCAGATCAACATGAATGGTTCAAACAGGCCAGCTCCTCAAAAGAGAATCCATATCGGGACTTTTATCATTGGAAAGAAGAAATTCCCAATGATTGGGTATCTTTTTTTTCAGGGTCTGCTTGGGCTCATGATAAATCAACCAATGAATATTATTTGCATCTTTTTGATAAGAAACAGCCTGATTTAAACTGGGAAAATCAAAAGCTTCGTCATGCCATTTATGCAATGATGTTGTTTTGGTTAAAAAAGGGAATCAATGGATTCAGGATGGATGTAATCTCTTTGATTGCTAAAGATTTAGATTTCCCCAATTTTCCTCTAAATCGTTTTGGAGACTTGAGTTACTACGCCAATGGCCCTAAAGTTCATGAATATCTTCAAGAGATGAACCAAGAAGTACTCAGTAAATATGACTGTATGACCGTTGGTGAGGCTTTTGGCGTACAGGCTGAACAAGCAGTTTCTTATGTTAGCAACGATGGTAAAGAACTTAATATGATTTATCATTTTGATCATGCTGTGCCTCGAGAAGAGTCTTGTTTTATTGCTCCTAAGAAGGAATTCTCCTTGGTGGAACTGAAGTTCATATTCAATAAATGGGATAAGGCCATTGGAACCAATGGATGGAACACGGTTTATTTTGGTAATCATGATAATCCAAGAATGCTTTCTCGATTTGGAGATACTGGGAAATATTTTCAAGTTTCTGCTAAAATGCTGGCTACTGTTTTGCTTAGCTTACCTGGTACTCCTTTTATGTATCAAGGAGATGAAATAGGAATGAGTAACGCTAATTTTACGGAAATTGCTGAATATGATGATGTGCAAGTATTCAATGCTTTTGAGGTATTGGTAAATCAGCAAGGCAATTCTTCTGAAGTATTTCTCAAGGCAAGTAATCAAATCGCCAGAGATCATGCCAGAACGCCTATGCAATGGAACAAAAACAAAAATGCTGGTTTTACTACGGCAGACAAAACTTGGCTGAAATTAAATGATAATTATACCCATGTAAATGTGGCTGACCAAGTTGAACAACCCAATTCGATTTTGAATTATTACAAAAAAATGATTCAATTGAGAAAGAAACATGAGGTGTTTATCTATGGTGACTATATCGATTTGCGACCTAATTGTAATAAAATATGGCTTTATAAGCGTTGCTTTGAAGGTGAAAATTTACTGGTGATGAATAATTTCACGCCTACAACACAAAGTTTTCAGTTCGATTTTAAAATTAACAACAGAATCTTACTTTTAACTAATCTTGAAGAGGTGGAATTTTTGGAAAACCAAGAATTTACCTTGACACCCTACGAATCAAGAATATATCTTTTCCAATAATTAATCTAATATTTTATCTTTCAACACTATCTTTAAAAGTTAAAACAGTATTATTACTTGGAGATTCTAAAAAAATCGGGAAAGTTTTAACTTTAAAATTAGCCCTTGAGATAATTAATTTAGAACTCATCGCTTGCAGTGAGAAAGAATTAATAATTCATTAATTAAACCAAAAATGTTAATCTTTTAGTAAACTTGTTATGTTAAAATCCTTAGGATGGTTTGATATTGTAGTGGTGGTGGCCGTGTTATTATTTATCGTTATAGCCAGTATGTATTCGAGCTTTAAGAAAAAAAATGCGGAAGAGTACTTTATGGCGGGTCGCTCACTGAGATGGTGGTCTGTGGCAGGGTCTATTTTTGGAACTAATATTCATGCTCAACAAATCATCGGTATGATGGGTGTTGGCTATTCTATTGGCTTTGCACAAAGTCATTATGAAATTTGGGCCGTCCCTGCTATTCTTGTCCTTTGCTATATTTTTATTCCCATTTATAGAAAAAAGAATTTTTTTACTCTCTCCCAATTTTTAGAGCTGAGGTTTAATGCTCACGCACGACTGGTTTATACTATTTTAATGGTTACCTTCATTATGATTCAACTCGTTGGAGGCTTTTATATTGGTTCACGCACCTTAGGATTACTTTTTGAAGGGACGGGTTGGGATTTAACTTATATGCAAGGTATTTTAATAATAGCGTTCGTAACAGTTGTATTTACTGTTTTTGGGGGTATGGAATCGGTAGTAGTGGCTGATAATATTCTAACCGTAATTATGATTCTTTCAATTGTTTTAATGGGGACGCTAACATATAGCCAACCTGAAATTGGAGGCTTAACAGGTTTGTTAAATTTAGATCATAGTCAGGCTAATAAAATGCATCTTTATTTACCTTCCAATCATCCGAAGCTACCATGGCCTGGTATCTTTACTGGATTGACCATTTTAAATATGTTTTATTGGACGACTAACCAATACCAAGTCCAAAGGGTATTAGCAGCACAAACCGATCGAGATGCCAAATTGGGTGCTATCGCCGCTGGTTTTCTGAAATTAATTATTCCTTTTTTCTCTATTGCCATTGGTACAGCCGCTTTTTACCTGTTCAAAAGTAGGTATGGAGTAGGAGTAATCAAGCCTGATGATACCTTTTTGACATTGTTGAAAACAGTAGTCCCAGCTGGTTATGGTTTTATTGGGCTGATTTTAGCGGGCTTACTTTGTGCCATTTTTTCTGCCATATATTCTATGATGAATTCGGTATCTACTATGATGGCTTATGATGTCTTTAGAAAATATATTAAGCCTGCCGCTAGTGATAAACAAACGGTTCGCTTTGGGCAATTATTCGTTTTTATCATGTGTGCCATTGCCGTATTTCTCGCCTTCACTACTTATGACCCTACTTCTTCAGACAATTTTTTTTTAAAACTTGCTAATCAAACTTCATATATCAAACCCGGTTTAGTTGTCGTTTTTTTCTGGGGTGTATTATGGAAACCAACTAATCCAATTGCAGCTGTAATCGTTTTGGCAGTATCCCCTTTGATAGGACTGGGCTGTGATTGGCTCTATGAAAACGTATTAAATAGTTTTCCTTTTATTTATGATACGTTCGGGGATAAGCTCAATTTCTTGTACCGAGTTTTTATGATTTTTATTGTTGGTTCGATACTTTTGGTAGGATTAACTAAAATTTTTAATCAATATGGCGAAAAAAAGGTCAATGATTTTGACTTGGAAATTTCTTTGCCTACTATCGCCAAAACGCTTACCTTATTTCTATTGGTTGAATTGCCTTTTATATTATTGGCTATTTCTCAAATCATTTCACCTCAAATAATTGCTATACCCGCTGGGCTGGCTTGTATGGTTTTGTTTTCATGGTTTATCAAAAAGGATAAGGAAAAAGTTGCTTTCTATGAAACAGACCTATTTTATGCAGGACTGCTTACCTCGGCTATGGTTGGAATTATGTTCTTTTTTGCTTAACCCTTTTAAAAGTTAATAGCGATTACTTTGTTTAAATTCTTTCAACATCATTTTGAGTGCAAATTCGGGATGATTGCTGAATTCTAATTTAGTCTATTTTTACGTATTTTTGCCAATTATGTTGTTCTACAAATTCCAAAACTTCACGAATTTTTCGATTTGAAAACAATGCTTCATGCTCACCCAATTCTCGAGTTATGGGCACATTAGGGAAGAACTTGGCAGCCAATTCTTTACTCGGAATAACCGCACCATTATGATCATTTCCAGCATTGAAAATCTGATATTCAAGTCCATCCTTTTTCAAACATAAATCCACAATCTGTCCCAAGTCACGTGCATCTATATAACAGAAGGCATTCCTGCGGCGTAATTCAGGATAATTAAAATAATGAGGAAATAGTTCAGCATATTCGTGAGGTTCAATTACATTGCCAATACGAAGGGCATAGATGTCAAAGCCTGACCGTCGTTGGAAGCTGCGTGCTGTTTTTTCATTTACCACCTTCGATAATCCGTAACTATCCATCGGATCAACGTCATAATCTTCCTCAAGGGGCAATGATTTTGGATTGGTTTTGCCATCTGAAAAACAAATCCCGTAGGTGGTCTCAGACGAAGCAATAATAATCTTTTTAATTCCAAGTTTAACAGCCGCTTCAATTACATTGTAGGTGCCAATGGTGTTAATTCGAAAAGTTTCATTGTCAGGTTTGATTAAGATTCTGGGCACAGCAGCAAAATGTACTACAGCATCAAATTTTGGTACGCCATTACCTGATTCCAATTCAGCTAATCCAGCATATGAACTCATGGCATTAAACATTTGTCCCGAATCCGTAATATCAGCTATCAGATTATCTACCCCTGGATGATTTAGAGGTGTAAGATCAACATTCATTACGCTATGCCCTTGTTCAATAAGATAGGAAATAACGTGCTTTCCTGCTTTTCCCGTTCCTCCTGTAAAAAATATTCGCTTTTTACTCATGTAATATCTTGTTTAATAATTTTATTAATTACTTTTCGATTGTGTATTTATTTTATGAGTTTCATACAAATTTTACAATTATTCTTTAAACAAAGTTTAAGAATACCGTTTTGTGATTTGTCCACTTGGAGGAATTGAAATTACAAATGTTTAGGATTACATAAATGCTCAATAGAATTCTAATTGTTCAAATATAGTATAAAAGCCTCAATTTTGCCAACCTAATGTTTAATTAAATCTCTGGTTGCTTTTTTACTACAAGTTCTTTGTTTGTATAAATTATAAACTATTTTTAAGATGATAAAAAAGAAAGTTGATTAATCACGTGCTAATCCGAGGTATTGAATACGGCGGAAGTTTGGGACATGCTCAAGTGTAGTTAATGACTCAAATATAAAATTCAAATTTGATTGTTATATAGTTGTGTACTAAAGTGTCTTGAGGCTTGAAGCATCCCGTCTGTCATTAACTGTAAGAATTTAAAAATCGCTTAGGTAAGTGAAATATTGCCGACCCAAAACTGCAATTTATCATTTTAAAATCTATCTATAATGATTTGTAGAAGTTTCAACTTCTAAGAAATTGAAAAGAACTTTTGAATAAAATCTTCTCTTGGTTTAAATTACCGACCAGTGTAATAATTAATTCAAAGGTAGTCCCTTCCAATCCATCAATATCTCAAATTACCAATTCATCTGCTTCTCCTGTGTTCGAACCGAGTGAGGTAATTGCTTAATAACCAATGACTTGCAAGCTGAAATTTTAACCACGTAGTCTATGCCATTTCCATCCTCAAAAGGATGAATGGTAATAAATCAAAGGTGAGCAATCCCAGCTTTTAGAACAGGGTCGAGATTTTGTTTGGTATTAAACCAATCTATAAAAACCTCCATTTCTTGATTTAATAAAACTGCATCAGGAGCTTGAAAATGCACTTTTTCTCTTCCAAATCCTCCTGAAACTACTTGCATGATTCCTGAACGCCATGCACCTACAGCAATAGGATACATTCCGCTTCTACCCGTTGGAAAAAGTGCAGCGTGCCAATTAAATAAGCGTTTTTTAGTCAAAAGTCTTTGACTATTTTGCGTAGCATCCAACATCATTTCTACCATGCCATCTACATTTCTATCCGAAGGCACTAATCCGATAATATCCATTCCTAAGCGTCTGGCTAAGGACGAACGTACTTGTTCTACGTTTAAGAATTCGCCCTCTATTTCGGTAGATTTCAAAACGTCCAGCGGTTTCTAAAAATGCCTCTTGTTTAAGGACAAAACCAAGCATTTCCATTTTGCCTGTCAATTTACCTTGCAGATTTCTAACCTTGCCGAGTAGAACTGATAAAGCGGAATCGTCCCAAGTAAAATTCGTTCAATTATCTCCCTGATGTTTATAAAAACTCATAGTAAAATTATTTGTGCGGTTAATATAAGAATTATTCACCGCATAAATTGCGGTGAATAGGATAATTGTTTACTGTATTATCAAGATTGAGTATTGAAACCCATACAAATTGGTATATTAATCTCCTCCAAAATTTCTACCATTTTATAAACCTTACAAGTATAAAAACGTAAATTTGACTATCAAAACCATAAATACTGAATTCCAATTAAATGAGTGAAGACCAAAAAAGAGTGTTAGAACAACAACTCTGGAATATTGCCAATACCTTACGTGGCAAAATGAATGCTGACGAATTTCGTGATTATATCTTAGGATTTATTTTCTACAAGTACCTGAGCGAGCAAATGGAAATGTTTGCCGATGGAATTTTAAAGCAGGATAAAATTACATTCCGTCAAATAAACCCTAAACTTCAAGATAGCCAAGAATTATTGGAAGCCGTTAAAGAAGAAGCTCTTGAAAAGTTGGGCTACTTTCTAAAGCCTGAAGAACTTTTTACGGAGGTCTCCAAACGTGGCAACGGTGAAGAGGATGTGTACAATACCACCAATCGTAGCGACGACCGAACCAACTTTATTTTAGAGGATTTACAAAAGATATTGACCAATATCCAATTGAGTACAATGGGTACAGAAAGCGAAGAGGACTTTGATAACCTCTTTGAAGACATGGACTTAAACAGTACCAAATTGGGCAGAAGTCCCGAAGCAAGAAACGAGATTATTGCAAAGGTTCTTTCTCACCTTGATAAAATTGATTTCAAACTTCACGATACTGAATTAGACGTTTTGGGTGATGCCTACGAATATTTGATTGGGCAGTTTGCCAGTGGTGCAGGTAAAAAAGCGGGTGAGTTTTACACGCCACAGGAAGTAAGTAAAATCCTTGCGAAGATTGTTACGACGGGTAAAACTAAACTCCGTAGTGTCTATGACCCAACTTGTGGCTCTGGTTCGTTATTGCTCCGTGTTGCCAAAGAAGTAGAAGAAGTTAATAATTTTTACGGTCAGGAAATGAACCGTACTACTTACAACTTGGCTCGGATGAATATGATTCTCCACGGTGTCCATTATCGTAAATTTGACATTAAACAGGAAGATACCCTTGAGCATCCGCAACATATTGACCTTCAATTTGAAGCTATTGTGGCAAATCCTCCTTTTTCAGCTCAATGGAGTGCCAGCCCTTTGTTTACGAGTGACGACCGTTTTAGCCAATACGGTAAACTTGCCCCAAGTAGTAAAGCCGATTTTGCTTTCGTGCAGCACATGATACACCATTTAGCAGAAAACGGAACAATGGCTTTGGTGTTACCACACGGTGCTTTATTTAGAGGTGGAGCAGAACAACATATCCGTAAATATTTGATTGAAAACCGTAATTTCTTGGATGCCGTGATTGGTTTACCCGCCAATATTTTCTACGGTACGAGTATTCCAACTTGCATTATGGTATTTAAAAAATGCCGTGAAAACCCTGACGATATTTTATTTATTGATGCCAGTAATGATTTTGAGAAAATAAAAACCCAAAACGTATTACGCCTGAGCGATATTGATAAAATTATTGAAACCTACCGTAACCGCACCGAAA
>JACMRQ010000259.1 GCA_014376355.1 Arcicella sp.
ACTCTCTAATTAATTATACATTATCAAATATTTAATTGAATGATTTTAAGAAAAAAATCTGTCGGCAAAAAGTTTTTTTAAATATTATTTGCACTTATAATTTTAAGTAGTAACATCAAACAATCATTTTTATTAATACTCTTACACGATTAAAAGGTTATTTTTTTTAAGCAATATAAAATGTTTTTCTAAGTGTATTTGCTTACCAACTCAAAATTAAAATGGGCAAGTTATGGTTTTATAGAAATGATTAATACTTCATCAACAAATTTATAAAATTTAGCAATTAATGTGATTACACTCTATGAGTATTTCGCTTTAAATAATTTTTTTTTAAAATTTACTATTGAGATTGTTTTTGGATATTCCCATAAATCCTTTCTTTTTTGAAGAGAGGATTTTTTGTGTATTTTTTTTCAATTTTCTCAAGTCAACAAGGTTTATTTATAAAGTGAAAAATAAAATTAGGAAAGTTATATTTTATTTGTACAAAAATTTTATCTTTGTTCTATATTTGAAACAAACCCAATAAAAACAGTAGAGTTATTAATTTTTTGTTGTCCTCGCACAACTATTTTGAGTTTCTATCTAAAATATTACCCTCTTTCATAACTATTTAACAGTGAATCACAAAGCCCCAAAGAAATTTGGGGCTTTCGTTTTTTATTTCCAACACATTATTCTAAGAGGTATCACTTTGAAAATTTTTAAGCATTTAAAGAATGATTAAAAACTGTAAAATTGTATTGAAGTCAATCTACTAACCTGTTTGAGTGCAATTTTATTGGTAATATTCACCTAAAAATTTTGTAAATTTCGTTATTAAAGGAGAAAAAATCGGAGTCTTTTACGACGGCACAACACTATTTTTAGCTTTTGAACGGGAATGGTACTGATTATTGAAAAATAATTATTGGTTAATGGGTGAGTTTGATTTTTTAACCAATCATAATTATAGAACTATCAAACTTCGTTTTAGGTTAAAGTCCATAAGAATATTTGAAAATAATAAGTTATAATTTTATTCAAAAACTAAGTCAAATAACTGATTAAAACTAATGGAAAGATTTAAAGAAAAAGTGGTCCTGATTACGGGTGGAGGTCGTGGTATTGGGCGAGCAATATGCGTTCGTTTTGCTCAAGAAGGGGCAAATATTGTTTTCACAGGCAGAAATAACGATGAAAACGTTGCAGAAACTATTCGTCAGATAGAAGAAACTGGTGCAAAAGCTCATTTTATTCAGTCCGATATTTCGCAAGTGCCAGCCGTTTATTTAATGGTAAAAGAAGCACTTGACACCTTCGGGCAGATTGATATTTTGGTCAATAATGCAGGAATCGAAATCAATGCTCCTTTTTGGGAAGTTCAAGAAAAAGATTATGATGCTGTAATGGATACTAATTTGAAAGGAATGTTTTTCCTGACCCAAGCCTTCGTGAGATTTGTGAAAGAAAACAACCGCACGGGCGTGATAATTAATAATAGTTCGGTGCATGAAGAACTACCTTTTCCTAATTTTACGCCTTATTGTGCCAGCAAAGGCGGAATGCAAATGGTGATGCGAAACTTAGCGGTAGAATTAGCACCCTTGGGAATCAGAATCAATAATGTGGCTCCTGGGGCAATAAAAACGCCTATTAATGCCAAAATTTTGAGCGATCCAGCATTATTATCAACCTTAAAGAATAATATTTCTCTCGGACGATTAGGCGAACCTGAAGACGTTGCCGCTGTGATTGCCTTCTTAGCGTCTGATGATGCCAAATATGTAACGGGTTCAACTTATTATGTGGATGGTGGTTTGACTTTTCATTATACGGAGCAGTAGTTACAGTATTACAAATTCAAAAGGTTCAGCTTTTTTCGTAAATTACTGAACCTTTTTTTATTCGCTTGTGCGTGATTTTATTCCATAAATTGAAATCATGACAAATAAGAATCCGAATGTCCAACTGGTCAATGAAATAGGTAGTAAATTTTATACAAACAAATTAAAATCTCGTGAATTGAGTTCATTATTCTGTAAATTTGAAACATCAAACATCATTCCATGATTTATACAGAAGAAACAATTAACGAATTTCATAGACAAAATCGATTGAAATTTACAGAAAATAAAAAATTCTTTGACCGTCTCAAAAATAAGAAACTTAAGAATTTAGACCAAGAATTTCACGTAAAACATGAAAGAGTTTTTGACGAAATTGACTGTTTAAAATGTGCTAATTGTTGCAAAACAACAAGTCCAATTTTCAAAGATATTGATATTGACAGAATTTCAAAACACCTCAGAATTCGTCCTGCTGAACTCGTAAAACAACATTTACACCTTGATTCAGACCAAGATTATGTCCTAAATTCAACCCCTTGTACTTTTTTGGGTTCAGATAATTATTGCTCAATTTATGAATATCGTCCGAAAGCCTGTCGTGAATATCCGCACACTGATAGAAAAAATATAGCTGGGATTTTGCCCCTAACTTTGGAAAACACACAGGTTTGTCCAGCCGTCTTTGAAATTGTAGAGCAACTTAAAAATGCGGGATTGGGAGGGAAGCATGAAAGTGTACGATGATTTTAGAAAGGTTAAACATAAACTGTGATGTTTTGAAAAATATATGCTAATTTTGATTCTTGAAACCTTTCAATCCCACAATTATAAAAATAACAGATAATTTAATGGCAACTGAGTATTTAGGTATTGATATTGGCGGAACAAACGTCAAAATGGGGATAGTAAATTCTGAAACTGGACAAATTTCGAATTTTTATAGTCATGACACCGAAAGTTGGCGTAAATCAGGGCATTTTGAGGAACGTCTGGGCGAAGCAATTTCTTTGCAACTTATTGATAATAAGGAGATTAACAAAGTTGGAATTGGTTTACCAGGTATGATTAATTTAGCCAGAACAATACCTGTCGAAATTACGGCTATACCAGAATTGAACAATGTTCCGATGGTTGACATTCTTAAAAAGCGTTTCCCGAATGTTGAATTTTACTTAGAAAATGATGCAAATGCTGCTGCTTTGGGTGAATTTTATTTCGGAGAAGAACGTATTCAAGAAAGTTATATTTTTATAACCTTAGGAACTGGCGTGGGTGGTGCTGCAATTATTGGCAAAAAAGTCTTCACTGGTGGACGTGGCAATGCGATGGAACCTGGGCATACGCCCTCAGCCAATGAGAAAGTGTTAGAACGAAATATCGGTAAAAATGAGTTGTTAGATATGGCAAATGCCATGCGTAAATCATACGTTGGAATAACGCAATTGCCTGATGATGAAACTATTAGTACAACAGGGTTAGTCGCTGCGGCTTCGGAAGGAGACAAATTAGCCCTCCAAGTTTTTGAGAGGGTAGGGGAATTATTAGGTGAGAACCTTTGTCACTTAATTGCAATTCTTGACATTAATCATATTTTAGTAGGAGGAGGACTTTCTGCTTCATTTGATTATATTTTGCCATCGATGAAGGAAAAATTCGCTTTTTGGCTTACAAAATATCATGCTGATGGGTTGAAAATTACAAGGGCAACTTTGGGCAACGATGCAGGACTTTTAGGAGCAGCTTCGTTATGTTTTTAGTAAAAATTTTATAATAATTAACACAAATCTTTTCATAGTAATACGGTTGTATAAAATTGTTTGATAATCAAATTATTATCATCATCTTTGCACCGTTTTTCTAACCAAAATTCGTTCTTAAAATGGCAGACATTGCAGAAAAAGTAAAAAGTATTATCGTCGAAAAATTGGGCGTTGATGCAGCAGAAGTTACTACAGAGGCTTCATTCACAAATGATTTGGGTGCAGACTCATTGGATACAGTAGAGCTAATCATGGAATTTGAAAAGGAATTCAACGTTTCTATTCCAGATGATCAAGCTGAAAATATTCAAACAGTTGGGCAAGCAATTACATATCTTGAAGAAAACGCTAAGTAATTGAACTTCTTTATGTGCTAATTTGAAAATAAAACGATGGTTCTCGCTGAACGATTTTTTTATGACAAATTAGCACATTTTTATTGATTTTCAGATTAATTTATCCAAATTTGGAAAAGTTTGTCTTTCATTATAACCGAGATTTGCTAAAAAATGAAGAGCTTTAAAAGAGTTGTTGTTACGGGTATTGGTGCGTTGACACCAATCGGAAACACCGTTCCCGAATATTGGGAAGGGCTAAAAAATGGTGTTAGTGGTTGTGACTTTATTACAAAATTTGATGCTGAAAAGTTCCGTACTCGTTTTGCTTGTGAGTTGAAAAACTTTGATATTACTCAATTTATCCCAATAAAAGATGCTCGTAGAATGGATCAGTTCACTCAGTATGGCATTGTGGCCTCTGACGAAGCTCTCATTGATTCAGGACTTGATTTGGAAACAATTGATAAAAATAAAGTTGGGGTAATTTGGGGTTCGGGCATTGGAGGATTAAAAACCTTTGAAGACGAAGTACTTTATTTTGCAAAAACAGAGGGTAACCCTAAGTTTAATCCCTTCTTCATTCCAAAAATGATTGCAGATTCGGCTTCTGGAAATATTTCAATTCGTCATGGATTTCGTGGACCAAATTATGCCACTGTCTCGGCCTGTTCTTCGGCAAATAACGCTATCATTGATGCTTTTAATTATATCCGTTTAGGCAGAATTAATATTTGCGTAACTGGTGGTTCAGAAGCGGCTGTAACAATTGCCAGTGTGGGAGGATTTACTGCCATGCGTGCGATGTCGGAAAGGAATGACGACCCAAAAACAGCATCACGTCCTTATGATAAAGACCGTGATGGTTTTGTAGTTGGAGAAGGAGCAGGGGCCTTGATTTTAGAAGAATATGAATATGCTAAAGCTCGAGGTGCAAAAATATATTGCGAGTTAATTGGAGGAGGTTTTTCTTCGGATGCTTATCACATTACGGCCCCTCATCCAGATGGTTTAGGTGCTTTATTGTCTATGCAGGATGCTTTAGATGACGCAGGAATTAAACCAGAAGAAGTGGATTATATTAATACACATGGCACGTCAACTCCGCTGGGTGATCCACAGGAATTGAAAGCTATTATTGATTGTTTTGGCGACCATGCTTATAAAATGAACATTAGTTCAACAAAATCCATGACTGGACATTTGTTGGGCGGTGCGGGTGCGGTTGAGGCAGTTGCTTGTATTTTGGCTATGCAACATAATTTAGTGCCTCCAACCATTAATCACTTTACTGATGACCCAGAAGTTGATAATACTCTGAATTTGACATTAAATACCGCTCAACCTCGTGAAATCAAGGTTGCATTGAGTAATGGTTTTGGTTTTGGAGGACATAATGCTACTGTAATTTTTAGGAAAATATAAATTAAATTAACAATTATTAATTAACAATTATCAGTTTCAAACTAACAATTATTAGTTACCAATTCTTCCTCATTCCTTTCAAATGTTACGAGACTATTAATTGATTACTAATAACTGTTTTAGGATTACTGATAACTGTTAATTGTTAATTGTCAATTGTTCACTGAAATATATGCTTTCACCCATTCTTGATTTTTTTTCCAGCGACCCCAAAGATAAAAAGCTGAAAAATGCTATCGAACACATAATAGGCGAGAATCCCTCAAATTTGACTTTATATCGTTTGGCTTTTATGCACGCCTCGGTCTCGAAAGAAACTGTTTCTAAAAGTTATAGGGAGTCAAATGAGCGCCTTGAATTTTTGGGAGATGCAGTCTTGGGAATGATTACAGCAGAATATTTATTTAAGAAGTTTCCGTTTAAAGACGAAGGATTCTTAACCGAAATCCGCTCAAGAATGGTGAGTCGTGAATCGCTCAATGTGGTTGCTCGTAAGATGGGAATTGATAAATTGGTGGAGTATGACGGAAACCGTAAAACCGTTCTCACTCGTACATCCATGTATGGTGATGCCTTCGAGGCACTCATGGGAGCAATTTATTTAGATAAAGGTTTTCGATTTACACGCTCGTTTATCATCAAGAAAATTTTGACACAACACTTTGATATTGATACGGTTGTGTCGAATAATCCCAACTTTAAATCTCTTATTATTGAGTGGGCTCAGAAAGAAGGAAAATCTATTCGTTTTGATATTGTAGAAGAAGGAGCGAAGCATAATAAAGAATTCACTGCAACTATTTATGTGGCCGATGAAGAGTTTTCGATTGGTCAAGGATATTCAAAAAAGAAAGCTGAACAAACTGCGGCCATGAAGGCTTGCGATAGGATGGAGTTGAGCTGAGTTTTATTATATCCTATGCAGCTAAAAACAGAAGCCTTTGCACAAAGCGAAGGCTTCTGTTTTTAGCTGCGTAAAATTATTTTTTCTGCTCTCAAAATCTTTGGTTTAGTTTTTGCGTTCTCACTATTAATAAACGTAAATTTGAATTTAAATTGGTTGTCTTTCCAAAAATATAAAAAGTTTAAAATCCCCTGCCAAAAAGCATGAAGTTAGATTTGTCAGCAATCGAAAGCTACGGACATCAATACGCCAAAAAAGTATGTGATGATTTTTTTAATAGAACTGCCACAATAAACGGTCAGCAAATATTGAAATTGAGTAATGTTGCTCAAGTAAATATGTTTGTAGTAAGCGACCTTTTTGAACGCTGGAAGGCTGATACTGAGGTATTTAAAAGTCCGTATTTTAATTTTGAAAATGATGAAGTAAAAGCTGGGTTAAAGACTTTTATGAACATCGCTTCTCGACATATCATGGTTAAAAGGGAAGATTTTGAAACAATCTTATCAAGTGCAGTCAGCAGGACACTCGCACTTTTATTAGATCCAAGCAAGTATTTTGATGACTTTGTTCGTGATTCTCCCGAATTTACTTTGACGAAAGAACGATTAGCTCAATTAACAAAATATACTAAAATTAATGGGCAAATATCGAAGTCTTTAACCGAGAGATTAGGGGATGAAGAGAAAACTTATGTAACTACCGCTTTGAGTTGGTTAAATGATATTAGTAAAAATGGCGAGTTTGAAAATCCAGACAAATATTTAGAAATGTTATCGGCGACTGTGCCTTTACGAAAAGATAATTTTGTAAAATCTACTGTAAAAAAGGTTGTTGAAGATTCATCGGCAATGAAAATGTCACAATCATTTTTTGATATTGACCCTGATAATGAAGATTTGGATGATGAAAATGTACCACTTCCAACGGTTGCTCAAGTGCAAGCCAAATTTGACCAAGATAGAACACCTACCTTAAAACTACCAGGCTTTGACCGCCTAAATGATACTTTTACGGATGATTTACCAACAGTAAATGATTTATTGAAAAAAGAGGTAATAGGTTACCAAACACCTCTTTCTGACTTAGCTTTCAGTCGCCCGATAAAAAGCATTGTGGATGGAGTTAGCTTGAATCAAAAGTTTGTTTTTATTGGTAGATTATTTGAAGGAGATATCAATGCTTACAATAAAGCTGTGGAAGATTTAGATAATTGTTTAAACTTTGGAGAAGCAAAGAATTTGATGAACAAGGCTTTGGCTCCAAAATATAACTGGATAATGGCAGCCGAAGAGGCCAATGATTTCTTGGAAGTTATCGGTCGGAAGTTTAGGTAGAACATAGAAAGTTAAAAATATTCCATAAATTTAAGCTCATTTGAAAAAATGAGCTTTTTTGTTTTACGCCCTGTCATTAATATTTTATGAAAAAACTACTCCTGCTCTATTTATTAGTGTGTACTTTTAATACGTACGCTCAAGAATATCCCCGCAAAGAAATCAATATCAGAAATTTTATTCAAGATATCGTTGGCAATCCTGATGGAGGCGTGAATGAGGATTTATTTGAGTCACTTTATCAAAATTATCTTAATCCAATCGACCTCAATAAAGTTACTCGTGAACAAATGGCTTCTGTTTATATTCTCTCAGAAAAGCAGTTAAATTCTTTCTATAATTATCGCCAAAAGTCAGGTAATTTGCTGTCTATTTATGAGTTACAGGCAATTCCAGATTTTGATTTAAGAACAATATATAAACTTATTCCCTTTGTTGTTGTTAAGCTCGACGGACTTTCTTTTGGTACTTTCAAGGATGGATTTGATGGTTCTAATCAATATTTATTGTTGCGTTATGCCCAAATTTTAGAAACAAAGAAGGGATTTACTGAACCCGATTCACGGAGTAAAGTTCGGTATGAAGGCT
>JACMRQ010000260.1 GCA_014376355.1 Arcicella sp.
ACCTCCACGGTGTGATTAGATATAGTACAAAGTCCGGTGGTCTACCCCAGTCTATCTTGCGATAGGCATTATACTAACTTTATTTCATGTTCACCACCCCCGAGACAGGAGGGTACGTCTGCCAAATTTCATCACCCTACAATATGATTGCCTTTACGACTCTACAAAATTAGTATATTGATGGTTATTTTGCAAATATTTGATAAAAAAAACTTAAAATTTATTAAATTTTTAAAAATAAATTATATTTGTTGCAATAAATGAAATAATGTAATTATAAATATTAATTATATTGAGAGTTTTGCAATGAAAAATATTTTGTACAAACAGATTCATCTCGCTTTTGAATACCAATTTATGCTAATTTTAAAACTTAAATAGCAAATTATTATGACAAATAAGAATCTAATAATAGACGATGTGGACATGAAAATATTGAGCCTTTTGATGCAGAATGCTAATATGCCATACACAGAAATTGGAAAAAAAATTCACGTTTCGGGCGGCACAGTTCATGTTAGAATGACTAAAATGGAGGAGGCTGGCATTGTGGTAGGTTCACAATTAATAATTGACCACACCAAATTAGGTTGGGATATATCGGCTTTTTTAGGAGTTTACTTAGACAAAAGCTCGCTCTATGAGGAAGTTGCAAAGCAATTAAGTGAAATACCTGAAGTCATCAGTATTAATTATACAACAGGAATTTATTCAATATTTGCCAAAATCGTGTGTCGTGATACCGTCCATCTTCGTGAAGTGCTACACGATAAAATTCAGAAAGTACAAGGTATCCAACGAACAGAGACCTTTATCTCCTTGGAGGAGTCTTTAAATCGCCCTGTGCCGTTTATGATTTAGTAGTTAATGTAGAAAAATTCTAAATACAAGAACTATTGTCGATGTTTTAGAGTTAAATTTGTAGTATAAACAAGCTAAAATTTGTCGTGAGTTTATAAATACTTTCGACTGAAAATAAAATGGCAAAAGAAGAAATAGATATTTTAGAAGAAGTAACTTCCTCGGAGTACAAATACGGTTTTCACAATGATTTTGAGGCTGATGAAATTCCAGCGGGTTTGAGTGAAGACGTAATCAGACAACTTTCTGCCAAGAAGAAGGAGCCAGAATGGATGTTGGAATCACGTTTGAATGCTTATGCTATTTGGTTGGAAATGAAAGAGCCAAAATGGGCGAATGTGAATTACACACCTATTGATTATCAATCAATTAAATATTATTCAGCTCCTAAGGTTGCAAAAGTTGTAGATTCAATGGATGATATTGATCCAGAATTAAGAGCTACTTTTGAGAAATTAGGTATATCTCTGAAAGAACAAAAGCGTTTATTGAATGTTAAGGATGGTGAAGAATTGTCGGGAATTGCTGTTGATGCGGTGATTGATTCAGTGTCAGTTGGAACAACATTTAAGGCAGATTTAGCAAAAAGAGGCATTATTTTTTGCTCAATTTCAGAGGCAATTCAAGAGCATCCAGCATTGATTAAAAAATATATGGGTTCGGTTATTCCGGCAAAAGATAACTTTTTTGCAGCCTTGAATGCAGCAGTTTTTTCTGATGGTTCGTTCTGTTATATACCAAAAGGAACTCGTTGTCCGATGGAACTTTCAACTTATTTCAGAATAAATGCTTCAGGAACTGGTCAATTTGAACGTACTTTAATTGTAGCAGATGAAGGTTCTTATGTGAGTTACTTGGAAGGTTGCACAGCTCCGCAACGTGATGAGAATCAACTTCATGCCGCCGTGGTTGAGATTTTTGCTCATGCCAATGCAGAAGTAAAATATTCGACCGTTCAAAACTGGTATCCTGGCGATAAAGAGGGAAAAGGCGGTATTTATAACTTTGTAACTAAGCGTGGTATTTGTGATGGAGATAGTTCAAAAATTTCTTGGACACAAGTGGAAACGGGTTCAGCAATTACGTGGAAATACCCTTCAGTTATCTTGAAAGGCGATAATTCAATCGGAGAGTTTTATTCAGTTGCAGTTACCAATAATATGCAACAAGCAGATACTGGCACAAAAATGATTCATATTGGTAAAAATACTAAATCCAGAATTGTTTCAAAAGGTATTTCGGCAGGACGTTCGCATAATTCTTATAGAGGGTTAGTTGAAGTAATGAAACGGGCGGACAATGCACGAAATTTCTCACAATGTGATTCTCTTTTGATGGGCGACCGTTGCGGTGCTCATACGTTTCCTTATATAGAAGTTAAAAATAAAACGGCTACCGTTGAACATGAAGCAACAACTTCAAAAATTGGTGAAGACCAATTATTTTACTGTAATCAAAGAGGAATTTCAACTGAGGCTGCCGTGGCATTAATTGTCAATGGATATGCTAAAGAGGTTTTAAATCAATTGCCAATGGAATTTGCTGTTGAAGCTCAAAAGTTACTTGCTGTTTCTTTGGAAGGATCTGTCGGGTAATAAATACTAAAAAATTGCATTAATAGGCTTCTATTTCACGGAATAGAAGCCCATTTTGTGTATAAGTAAAATTCGTAAGTACCTAAATTCAAAGAATAACTTGTTAAACGACCTTAAAGACATTAATTTTGTAGTTCTATAAAAATTCTCTAATGTCTTCCAAAGAAAACTCTTTATTTTTCCCTAACTTAAACGGTATTCGTTTCATTGCGGCTTTTTGGGTAATTGTTCATCATATTGAACAATTCAAAGAGAAATTTGGCTATGATAATCAACTATTTTATACACGCTTTATTCGTTTAATCGGACCGTTGAGTGTCTTTCTATTCTTTGTATTAAGCGGTTTTCTAATTACATCCCTTTTGTTGGTAGAAAAAGAACGAACAAATACGATTAACATTAAAAGCTTTTACATGAGGAGAGTTTTACGAATTTGGCCTCTATATTATCTAACCGTTTTCTTAGGACTATTTATTTTACCAGAAATTTCATACCTCAATATTGCAGGAGAAACTGAACTAATTAAGGTTGATTTTACTGAGAAATTAATCCTATATTTATTAATTCTTCCCAATATTGTAACGGGTGTTTTCAAACATATTCCTTACGTTTCTCAAAACTGGTCGATTGGCGTAGAGGAGCAATTTTATTATTTCTGGCCTTGGGTTGTGAAACAAACAAAAACCTCTAAGCTACTAATCGTCATGATACTTTTATTTGTCTTTATCTACTTAGTACGATCATTAACAGTACTTTATATGCCTGAGACTGGTTGGTGGAAATACTTAAATGAATTCATAAAATCCCTTCGATTAACTTGTATGATTTTGGGAGCGATTGGAGCTTATTTTACCTATTTTCAATTATACTCAAAATTAGTACAATTCATTTTTCACAGGGCATTTCAAGTATTACTCTACTTAACTTTAATATTAATGCTTAGTTTTGGGGTGTATTTACCAGGAATTAATCAAGAAATCTATGCTTTTATTTTCACTTTAATTTTGATGAATTTAGCTAAAAATCCTGCGTCTATTTTAAGTTTGGAGAATCCTATTTTTAACTATTTAGGAAAAATTTCTTACGGAATGTATATGTACCATACCATTGCGGTGGTAATAGGCGTTAAAATTTCTCATTCCTTTAATAATAGTAATTGGGTAAGCTATCCGATTAGTTATGCCTTAACAATCTTAATTTCAGCCATTTCCTACAAATATTTTGAAAAGCCTTTTTTAAAAATAAAAGACAATTTTACGACTGTTGAAAGTGGACATAAATAAGGTGTCAATAATCTTACTTTATTAATAAGACATAAAAATTTACCCCAACCTATTTTATAAAAAATGACAGATTACGAACTTTACGAAGTAGTTTATAACAAAGCATATATTTCAATAACTTTATGTTTATTGGCATTTTTATCGTTCAAATTTCGAAATAAAATTGAACGTTTTTTTGATAGTATTGGAACAACGAAATCATTTCTATCAATTGGCTTTTTGGGAAGAATTTTACCATTCCTGATTGTCTATGTATATTATGGATACGATGCTCAATCTGACGTTCAAATCTTTTGGAAATCTGCCCAACACGCCGCCAAATTTGAATTAGTTTATCGTGATTTTGATTCCGTTTACTCACCATTTTTTGCCTATATTACCGCCATTCCTCTGTATATGTGGGATACTGCAAGAGCGGTAACCCTGCTCATGATTTTGGTTGAATTGTTAGTTTTATGGCTTACAATAAAAACATATCCCTCTGAAAATCAAACCTCCACATTATTCAAAGCACTAATTTATTTACTTCTTCCAGCACCTTATATTTTTTGCGTTTTGGGTGGCCAAGAGGATATATGGATGTGGGGATTTGCTTGTTTGACCGTTTATGCGTGGCAAAGGAAAAGATCGGATTTAGTACTGGGAATCATTACGGGTTTAGGATTATTAACTACCAAAGCATTCTTTATTTTGTTAATTCCGTTATTATTATTTAAAGTCCAGGATAAAATGAAATTTATAGCGGGAAATGCCATAATTGGGTTACCCGTTTTATTATTCTTATATATCCTTGGTGGTGATTCCTTTTTAATGCCAATTCGCTTAGCACAAGACCCAATGGCGGTAAATATGTGGTCGGTATTGAATCCATTGATGTGGGATTTTGGTTTTACCAAAGACATTAAATTATTGAATTGGATAGGACTTATTGTAATTTTAGGCATAGCTTTTTGGCAAACAATTAAAAGTCAAAACATCGATATTCAACAGTTTGTACCTAAAATTTGGATAATTATTTTTACGCTAATGATGATTGTTCAAATTGGAGCTTATGCCAATTATATTTTCATTTATACAATGCCCTTAATCTTCTGTTTTGATTTTTTCAAACATAAAACTTTCTTAGTTCTTACTTTCATTTTTCAAGCTTTCGCAACGATTCAACCTTCTTTTTGGTTTAGAATTGGGAAACCCTTTTTGCGTTTTGATAACCTTTTAGGGCCAAAATTTGCGGTTGAATACTGTTTAGAAATTATTGTTTTTGCGGGTGTGATTTACTGGTTAAGTTTGGTTCTAAGAAAGAAAGTTTAAGGTTTTCAAGTAAAATTAAGTTTTTATTTACTCTTACAATAAAAGCAAATATTCAAATATGAAAAACTTAATTCTAACATTTTCTCTTACTTTTCTTTTTATTGGGCAGTCATTTGCTCAAAATAAAAAAGACCGAATTCAATTGGTTATCAAGGCCAAAGAACATAAAATTGATGTTTTGGTTGATAATAAACTTTTTACTTCCTATTTTTATCCAAGTGATTCTATCCTCAAAAAGCCCGTTCTTTTTCCAATTTTAACTTCAAAAGGAACAACAATTACTCGTGGATATCCTTTTGCAACACGAGCAGGCGAGCGAGTTGATCATCCGCATCACGTGGGAATGTGGTTAAATTATGAATCTGTGAATGGTTTTGATTTTTGGAATAATTCAACTGCTATTAAAGACCGTACTAAATACGGAACAATTAAGCACACAGGAATTATACAAACAAATGGAGGATACAATAAAGCAAATCTGACAGTGAAAGCTGACTGGATTGATACCGACGGAAAGGGTAAAAACTTACTCAAAGAAACCACAAACTACATCTTTCAAGCGAAAGGAAATCAACGAATTATTGATAGAATTACAACCTTAACTGCTCAAAATGAGGAGGTTATTTTTAAGGATGTTAAAGATGGCTTCTTCGCCATTAGAGTTGCCCGAGAATTAGAACATCCATCAGATAAACCCGACGTATTTGTGGATGCAAACGGTATTGAAACCAAAGTCGAGAAGTTAGATAATTCTGGAATAACGGGTAATTATCATAGTTCTGAAGGGATAAACGGAGAAGCTGTTTGGAGTACGAGAGGAAAATGGACAAACCTTTCGGGCAAAATAAAAGATGAAGACATTTCCATTGCCATCATTGACCATCCCAGCAATGTAAATTATCCAACTTTCTGGCATGCAAGAGGTTACGGTCTTTTTGCAGCAAATCCTTTGGGTGAAAAAGTGTTTAGTAAAGAAAAAAAAGAATTAAATTTCAAACTTGCTCCTAATCAATCTGTTACTTTTAGATACAGGACTGTAATAACTTCGGGCAAAGTTTCAGATGAAACTTTAAATAAATTGGCAATTGATTTTGCGAAAAGTAAAATATAAAATTTTTGAATTCAGCATAATAATGCAAGAAATCAAAATCGGATTTTGAATTTAAAGTATAAACTAAAAAGGTATTTCACTCGTTTATCTGATAAATAAAACAAATGAAATACCTTTTTTTAATGCTAATTATCCCAAGTACTCTTTTTGCACAAAAAGATTCACTTCTTTATAAAATGTCTGCCATTAATTTTATGAAATTAGTGGCAGTTAATATGCCTATTGATGCGAGAAACCCCAATAATGCTGTTTTGGATGCAGCGCTTTTTCATGCTACTAATGAACAGCGTATCAAATTTAATATACCCATTTTCGTTTATTCAAATCAACTTCATGAAGCTACAATTGGACATTCGGAGGCTATGATTAATCAAGATTTTTATAGTCACGAAAATCTTTTTAATCCTGTTACAAAAAATATGATAGACCGAATCTATCTTTATACAAAAAAGTATAGGCAAATGGCTGAAAATATTGCTCAACACGATATTTTAGGAGGAGATGATGATAAATATTGCTTTGAAATTCCAAAAAGGGGTCAAGAGTTCATATTTTTAAACTGTGATACAAAAAAAATAATTCCGCTTCGTACCTACGCAGAATTGGCACGCTCTGTAGTAAACGGTTGGATGAACTCTCCTCATCACAGACAAAATATTCTCGACCCTAAATTAAAATCAATGGCAACTTCTGGAAGGATTTCAAAGGATGCTTTCAAAACACAACGTAGTCCTTTCGCACGTTTAACCCAAGATTTTGGTGGCTAATTTTTTAAATTTTATCCTCTCTTAAAATATTTCTGTAAAAATAAAACACGTAACAATATCTTAGTTTAAGAATTTATTTTTGGTATATTTGTAAATATCCTCCTTTCAATGTTCCTCTAATCAGTACAGTCACAAATAAATATTACTTTTTTTAAATAAACTATCCATTTTAGATTACTAATTCATTGATAATTAAGAAATTATCTCACTAATGAATTTATTTTTCTAAACAGGTACAAACATATAAAAATATAACGAATGAAATTAACTTTTTGGGGAGCTACGAGGCAAGTAACAGGTAGTATGTATTTACTTGAATTAAATGATGAATTTAAAATTCTCATTGATTGCGGAACAAATATGGAGCGGGAAATTGACTACGGGCAGCCCGTTGTAAATAAGGCTTTTTTTCCTTTTGAGGCTTCACAAGTAAATTTAGTTCTTCTTACACACGCACACATTGACCATTCAGGAAATATACCCATGTTGTACCGTGAAGGATACGAAGGACAAGTTCTTTGCACTTCCCCAACAACAGAGTTGTCTACTCTACTGCTTCATGATTCCGCAAATTTAAACTTGAGAAAGATGAAGCAAGCGGAAGGCGATAGTAAGAAAAAGAAGAAAAAAATGGATAGATTGCTTGTAAAGGGCGATTTATATTTGCAAAAAGATGTTGAAAATGCAATGTCAAATTTTGTAAGCATTAGATTTAATCAACGTTTTAAAGTATCAGATACCGCTTGGGTAACCTTCATTCCTGCGGGACATTTATTGGGTGCTGCTCATATCATTTTAGAAGTAAAAGAAGGGAATGAAACGAAAAAAATCTGTTTTTCGGGAGATATTGGACGCAACAACTATCCTCTTCATGTTGATCCAGCAGCAGAAATACCCCAAGTTGATTATTTACTTTGCGAAACAACCTACGGAGCAAGATTACACGGAGACAAAATTTCTCCAGAAGATGCTCTCGGCGATGTGATTAAACGTACTTGTATTGATAAACCAGGACGTTTAATTATTCCTGCCTTCTCAGTTGGGCGAACACAGGCACTTCTTTTTACGTTGAGTAAACTTTATACAGAAAGAGGTTTCCAACCCATTAAAGTATTTAGTGATAGTCCATTAGCGTACGCTTCAACAAGAGTTTATCAGAAAAATTTGAAGCAATTAAACAAAGAAGCACAGGATTTTCAAGCAGAAAATGATTCACTTTTCGATTTTGAAAATTTGCAATATATTCAATCCGAAAAATCAAGTAAGGCCATTTCAAATTATGGAGAACCATGTATTATTATTTCAGCTTCAGGCATGATTTCTGGTGGACGAGTTGAACAACACATTGCTACTAATATTAATAATCCTTATTGTACGATTCTTTTAGTGGGATATGCCTCAGAAGGAACACTTGGTTGGCGATTAATGAACGGTCAGAAAACCCTTAGAATTAAGGATGTAGAGCATAATGTATTGGCAAATGTGGAAAAAATCGATGTTTTCTCAGGACATGGCGACCAAAATGATTTGCTAAAATTTGTAAGAAAACAATCGAAAGAAAAACTTAAAAAAGTATTTCTTATTCACGGAGAATATGAAAGTATGGGTGTTTTTAGAGATGCGTTGGAAGATGAAGGGTATTCAAATGTTGAGATTCCAGAATATGGACAGACTTTTGAGTTGTAGATACTGAAAAATACAGAAATTTTTCGTGGAAGTTGGAAGTCAAATAACACCAATATAAATAGTTAAATATTTTCTATGGAAGGCTTTCTTCACTTGGTGTGAAACCTTCCGTTTTTTTTGTTATCAAATGGCAATTTGAGAAATATGCAAACACCCCTAATCACAAACAATATCAGAGTTTTTAGAGTTTGAAAACAATATATTATGTATTTTAAACCTCCCATTATAATTTTTAAAGATAAGGACGTAATTTTGTATTAGGTAGATAAATAGATTAAATACTGTTTCAAGAATATTTTATCCTACAACACATTTATACCATTAAATAAATATCGTGAAAAACATACGTAATTTTTGCATCATCGCACACATTGACCACGGCAAAAGCACCTTGGCTGACCGATTAATTGAATTCACCGAAACTGTCCAAAAACGTAATATGCAGGCTCAGTTACTTGATGATATGGATTTGGAACGTGAAAGAGGTATTACCATCAAGTCGCATGCCATTCAAATGAATTATGTTTCTCATGGTGAGAGCTACGTTTTCAACTTGATTGACACGCCTGGTCACGTTGATTTTTCGTATGAAGTTTCTCGTTCAATTGCCGCTTGTGAAGGTGCATTATTGATTGTAGATGCCGCCCAAGGTATTGAAGCACAAACGATTTCAAATCTTTTTTTGGCATTAGGACACGACTTAGAGATTATTCCAGTATTAAATAAAATTGACCTTCCTGGGGCAATGCCTGAAGAAGTGAAAGACCAAATTGTTGATTTATTGGGTTGCGACCGTGATTCAATTATTCATGCTTCGGGAAAAGAAGGCATTGGTATCGAGGATATTTTGGAAGCGGTAATTCACAGAATTCCAGCCCCAAAAGGTGACCCAGCTGCTCCCTTACAAGCCCTAATTTTTGACTCAGAATTTAACTCATACCGTGGAATTGAGGTAATATTCCGTGTTTTTAATGGGGAAATTAAAAAAGGAGATAAAGTAAAATTTGTAGCAACAGGGAAAGAATATTTTGCTGACGAAATTGGAACCCTTCGGTTTGGAAAAGAACCTAAAAATTCCATTAGTGCAGGTGATGTAGGTTATTTAATTTCTGGAATTAAAGAAGCAAAAGAAGTAAAAGTTGGCGATACCATTACTCACCGAGACCGTCCTTGTAAAGATTTTATTCAAGGGTTTTCGGAGGTTAAACCCATGGTTTTCGCAGGTATTTATCCCGTTGAAACGACTGAATTTGAAGATTTGAGGGATGCCATGGGTAAACTTCAACTCAATGATGCTTCTTTAGTATGGGAACCCGAAACTTCCATGGCTTTGGGCTTTGGTTTCCGTTGTGGATTCTTGGGAATGTTGCACATGGAAATCGTGCAGGAACGTTTGGAACGTGAGTTTAATATGACCGTTATTACCACCGTTCCTTCGGTGAAATTCAAAGTTACGCTTACTGACGGTGAAGAAATTTGGGTTTCTGCCCCTTCTGAATTGCCAGAACCCAATTTAATTAATTTTGTGGAAGAACCCATTATTAAGGCTCAAATCATTACAAAAGCCGATTATGTTGGGGCAATCATGAAGTTGTGTTTGGATAAAAGAGGAGATTTAAAAAATCAGATTTATCTTACTTCTGATCGTGTGGAATTACAATTTGATTTGCCACTTTCTGAAGTTGTGTTTGACTTCTTTGATAAATTAAAAACTATCTCTCGTGGATATGCCTCATTGGATTATGAGTATAAAAACTATGAAATCGGTGAGATGGTGAAGTTGGATGTAATGTTGAACGGTGAAAAAGTAGATGCACTTTCTGCCATTGTTCACCGTGATAAGGCTTATGATTGGGGGAAACGTTTGTGTGAAAAACTCCGTGAATTATTACCAAGACAACAGTTTGATATTGCTATTCAAGCGGCAATTGGACAGAAAATAATTGCTCGTGAAACCGTAAAAGCATTACGTAAAGATGTTACCGCCAAATGTTATGGTGGTGATATTTCCCGTAAACGTAAATTATTGGATAAGCAAAAGAAAGGTAAAAAACGAATGAGACAAGTTGGAAATGTAGAGATTCCACAATCTGCATTTATGGCAGTTTTGAAATTAGATTAAACAAAAAGCCTCTGTATTTATTTACAGAGGCTTTTTTAAAAATAAAAATCAAATAATGATACAATTCAAAAAAACATTGGTTCAAGACGACGAACTTCCATGGGAGATTGTAAATGCCAAAGTCAAGCGTAAAATAATGTCTTATAATGAAGACTTGATGTTGGTAAAAGTATCATTTGAGCAAGGTGGTATTGGTGAAATTCATAAGCATCCACATTTACAAATTAGTTACATTGCCAGTGGTATTTTTGAAATTACGATTGGCGGAGAAATGAAAACTTTGAAAGATGGCGATGTCTTTTTTGTGCCTTCTGAAGTACTTCACAGGGCGGTTTGTTTAGAAGATGGAATTTTAATTGATGTCTTCAATCCAATGCGAGAGGATTTTGTACATAATTAATTCGATAAAAATCCCAACACTCAAAGCGTTGGGGTTTTTATTATAGATTATAATTCAACCATTAAAATTATCAATTTCTCTAACTCTTTTGTTGCTGAACCATAATCTGAATTATATTTATTTAACATCATTGAAAAACACATCATTTCGCCATTTCGGGCAGTAAAAAATCCTGCGTATGCTCTTACACCATCAATTGAACCACTTTTTGCTCTGACATTTCCAACAGCTCTTGTTTTTTTACACAAATTTGAAACCGTTCCAGAAATCCCAACAATCGGTATTGATTCATAAAAAGCATTGAAAGATTTTTCTAAAAACATAGCTTTCAAAATATCCGTCATATTGTCGGGAGTAATTCCGTTGGAAGGCGAAAGTCCACTCCCATCCTTCATTTTCAAACCCCCTAATTTTACCCCTTTCGTTTGCCACATTTGTTTTAATCCTTTCACTGCATCTTCCGTTGAATTTCCTACATTCATTAAAACTGAAGGCGTTTTTAAAAAAGTTTCAGCGTATAAGTTAATGCTTTGAAAGTTACATTCACGGACTAAATCACGCAATGATGGTGAACTTAAAGTATCAATTTGAGTTGTAGATATTGGCTTTTGGTAGTGAATATTTTTTTTATTGGATTCCAAATACGACAATGGTGTTTCTAAAACTGTTACACCATTTTCGACTAATTTCTTTTGTAAATAATAAGCAGCAAATAAAGCGGGGTCTGGAATTGAGCCTTTTACAGAGAAATCTCCCCCCATCGGCACAAATCCCTGCATAATTAAAATATCTTGATAAGGCGTTGAATAAATATTTACTTGATCGCCCGTACCCACCTTATCCGTTAAAACCCGATTAATCTTTTGATAATAAGGTAAATCAGGAGCCGTTTTAACAAGTATTGCCGATTCTGTATAATTAGTAGGTTTGAAAGTAGCCCAATACAAATTTTCATTCATGTTCAGTCCGTAAGAACCAGCTCCGTAATAATTTCCTGTATCACCCCAAATCCATGCATCAGGAATGACATTTTCATCAAAAAAACTGCCATCACCAAAGATTCTACCTTTAATTTCTTTAATTCCTAAATCCTTAATCTTCTTCGCCCAATATTCATTTATTTGTTTATAATCGAGTTTATTTTTGAATCGCCAAGAACCCAAAGAAGGGTCGCCAGAACCTCTGATAATAATATTCCCAACAAGAATAGAATCTTTTATTTGCCCACTATATTCCAAAATTGTTGAATATTTGAAGTCTTCACCCAACGTCATTAAAGCTGTTGCTGAAGAGATTAACTTCATCGTTGAAGCGGGAGATAAGCTTTTTTTAGCATTATATTGAACAATATTTTTATTAGAATTAACAGATTTTATGCTAATCCCAGCAAAGCCATTTTCAAGAAAAGGAGAGTTTACTAATGAATCAATTTTTCGTTGAATAATTTCCTGAGTGTTCATAATTCTCACAGAATCAGCCGATTGTGTGTGAAATGAGAATATTTTCAATAAAGTGATTAGTAATAATTTCATGGGTAAAAAATTTAAAACTCACCTACTCCGATTTGGAATCGGAGTAGGTGAGCGAGCTTTATTATCTTAGTAACAAATTCATTTTAACTTATTTCAATACCTCGACTGTAATCTTACTATCTCCATAAATCCGCTGTGTTGCCTTTATAAAATCCGCTTCATTAGCCTTATAAATGTTCTCTACGTATTTCTGAGGATTAATATCAAACAATGGAAAAGCCGTTGACTGCACCTGAATCATAATTTTATGCCCTTTTTTGAAAGTGTGCAACACATCTTGCAAACGGAAATTTACGTCCGTTTTTTTATTCGCAATTAATGGCTGAGGCATTGAAAAAGAATTCCGAAAACGAGAACGCATTACTTCACTACGCACCATTTGTTGATAACCACCAAGCGTGATATTTTTCGGGGTATATAAACTATTTTTCTCATCTCCAGGATAAACATCAATCAATTTCACAAAAAAATCTGCATCCGTTCCCGTAGTTGATATTTTAAGATTTGCCATAATTTCACCTCCTAAAGTCATGTCTGCCGTTAGAATATCGGTTTCAAAAACCAAAACATCCGTTCTTCTTCCCGCAAATCGTTGGTCTTCGCTCATATAATTTCTGGGCGTAAATCCTGTTATCTGCTTTGGGTCTTCAGTGTATGGAACTGGTTTTGCGGGGTCAGAAACATATTCAGAGAAGCCTTTTCCTACTGTTCCCGTTACAATTTTCCCGTCTGGATTCAAATAAAAATCAACTTTTTGAGCCTTTTTTACAGGATATTCAGAAAACTCACGCCATTCTTTTTTACCTGTATCAAACAAATAAGCCTCTGGCAAACCAGTTTTCCCATCTCCCGATTCTTTTAGAAAGTGTTTGAAAAATTTTAATTCCATATTCTTCTGAAAATAGGTAGCAACACTATCTCCAAAATAAATATTTGAGTGCATCGAATGTCCTCGCTCACGAGCCCAATCACCGTGTCCGAAAGGTCCCATAACGAGTGTATTATAAGCATTCGCATTATTTTTCTCAATGGTTTTATAAATGTTCAACGGACCTGTTACGTCCTCAGCATCAAACCAACCGCCCACAAGCATCATTGCAGGTAGATTTTTGACATTTTTTAAGTGGGGAAGAATATTACGCTTTTGCCAAAATTCATCGTAATTAGGATGATTAATGGTTTCTTGCCAAAAGAAATTATCACTATATAATTTTGTAAAATTCTTTAAAGGAGTCATTGATTTATACCAATCAAAGCCGTCCAATGAAGTAACTTTCGGGTATTTATCGTCATACCAAGAATCTGTCATTGGTTTTGGATGCTGTACGCCAAAAACTGGAAAAGTCAATCCGTATCCAACTGTGAAGGCTCCATTATGATGAAAATCATCGAAATAAAAATCAGAAACTGGAGCTTGTGGTGAAGCCGCTTTCAGGGCTGGATGTCCACTCAATGCCCCTGTAACGGTATAATAACCAGGATATGAAATTCCGTATTGACCAACTTTACCATTATTATTTGGAATATTTTTTATCATCCAATCAATCGTATCATACGTATCCGAGGACTCATCGACATCTGTTTTGTTGGTTTTATTGTCAATTTGCGGAGTCATATTTGTCCAAATTCCTTCCGACATCCAACGTCCACGCACATCTTGTTCGACAAAAATAAATTTTTCTCGCATCATGTACCTTGAATAATACAACATTTTGGGATAATCATCTTTACCATAAGGGGCAACATCATAACAAGTTCGTTGCATCACGATTGGATATTGATTGGTCGTAGAGGCATCCTTCGGGGTATAAACATTGGTAAATAATTTCACGCCATCTCGCATAGCAATTTTAAATTGAGTTTTGACGTAATTCTCACGAACAAAAGCTGAATCCTGCTGGGCAACAGTCATCGTTTGGGCTTTAGTCAGGAACGACAATAAGCAGATTGATAATAAAATAGAAAGTTTTTTCATCTTTTTAATTGGTTGATTTTACGATAATTACAAAGATATAAGGTCTTCTTAATTATCAAATCATTAATTTTTGGTTAAAAATAAAATATGCTTACCTTTGCACTTCCCCAGACTATATTGTCAAGCCATTATTATTTTCTTTAAGAAATGTCAAAACTTGCTACTGAAGACAAATTCTTCGATTTGTCGGATTATGGAAGACCCATTGCTACCATTTTTGCCAATCAATTAAAAAATACCAGGTTTACTCCCATTCATGTTACCTTACTTTTTGGCATTTCTGGATTAATCGCAATATACTGCATTTTAAAAGGACATTATTTTTTCGCTGGATTTTTTCTGGTACTTAAATCAATTATTGATGCTGCCGATGGAGAATTGGCAAGAGTAAAAAATACGCCCTCTTATACAGGAAGGTATCTTGATAGTGTTTTTGATATTATCTTGAATTTTTCGTTTTTTATGACGATTTGTTATGTCTCAGATGCCACTATTGCCTTCACAATTTTGGCTTTTATTAGCGTTCAATTGCAAGGAACTCTTTATAATTATTACTACGTAATCTTAAGGAATAAATCAGTTGGAGCAGATTCAACGAGTAAGATTTTTGAATATGAATCGCCAAAAGCATTTCCCAATGAAAATCAGAAATCGGTTGATATTTTATTCAGTTTATATTCCTTCTTTTATGGATTTTTTGACAAAACAATTCACTTCTTAGATAAAGATGCCCATAAAGTAAAAACCTTTCCCAACTGGTTTATGACTATGCTTTCAGTTTATGGGTTGGGGTTTCAGTTATTGATTATTGCTATCATGTTACCGCTCAATTTGATTGAATATATCATACCATTCTTCATTATTTATACTTCTTTTATCTTCGTATTGATTAGCATTAGGAAAGTATTTTTGAAGGCTTAGTTTTTGATTTTAGTTTTTCAAATAAAATCTACAGAATCCTTCGTAAATTCACATTCCACTCAAAAAATTCATCAATGACTGAATCAAACCCGCAAGAACTTAAAAAAGAATTATCTCTGACTGATGCCACCATGATTGTGATTGGCTCAATGATTGGCTCAGGAATTTTTATCGTTTCTGCCGACGTTACCCGAAATTTAGGCTCACCTGGTTATTTATTACTCACTTGGATAATTACGGGCGTAATTACCTTAATATCAGCCTTATCCTACGGTGAACTTGCTGGAATGATGCCCAAAGCGGGAGGACAATATGTTTATTTACGGGAAGCATATAATCCTTTGGTTGGATTTTTATTTGGTTGGACAACCTTCTTAGTGATTGAAACGGGCACGATTGCCGCAGTTGCCGTGGCTTTTGCCAAATATACGGGCGTACTTTTGCCTGATTATATCGGAACGGAACACGCTTTTTTGTTTTTCAATACCCAACAACTTTTAGCAATCGTCCTAATCTTGGTACTGACTTTTATCAATATTCAAGGTGTTAAGAATGCTAAATTGGTGCAGTTAATATTTACGACAACCAAAATTGGAGCCTTATTAAGTTTGGCAGTTTTAGGAATTTACGTAGGAATAACTTCTGGAAAAGGAATGTGGGAAATTAATAATTTAGATTTCTGGAGTCCCGTAAAAATTGTTTGGGAAAAAGGTAAAATTATAGATTATAAATATCTTTCGGGCATTGGTTTATGGTCTGCCATGGGTTTAGCTTTGATTGGACCACTATTTTCATCCTCCGCTTGGAATAATGTAACTTATACGGCAGGCGAAATGAAAAATCCTAAAAAAGACATTCCTTTAAGTCTTCTATATGGCACTTTGACGGTGAGTTTTCTGTATATTTTAGCCAACATCGCTTACTTAACTTTACTACCTGTGCAAGGACAACCCAACGCAACTGATACCATCGGAAGAGGTATTATGTTTGCTACTAATGACCGTGTGGGAACGGCCGCAGCCGAAATGATTTTTGGAAATCCTGCCACCATAATTATGGCAATTTTCATCATGATTTCAACTTTTGGGTGTAATAATGGCATTATTTTGTCGGGTGCCAGAGTGTATTATGCGATGGCAAAAGACAATCTTTTCTTCAAAAAAGCGGGAGAATTAAATGCAAAAGGCGTTCCTGCTTCATCACTTATCATGCAATGCTTTTGGGCTTGTTTACTTTGTTTAACAGGAACTTACAGCGATTTATTAGATTACACGGTTTTTGCGATTTTGGTATTTTATATCCTCACGATTTTTGGGGTCTTTATTCTTCGTAAAAAACAACCCAATACGCCAAGACCTTATAAGGCTTTTGGTTATCCAATTATTCCTGCTATTTACTTATTTTTTGCCGTAGCACTTTGTGTTAATCTTTTGATTTATAAGCCGGTACCTTCATGGATTGGCGTTGGAATTGTGGCTTTGGGCGTGCCTGTTTTTTATCTTTGGAAGAAGAAATAAATTGTATACAAAATCTAAAAAGCCGTTTCAAAATAGGTCTGAGGATTTAAGGTAGTACAAAGAAAACAATAGAGAACCACAGGAATGCCTGCCGCAGAGAAAATCCTCTTTAAACTCTCTGTAGCAAACGTATCTGTGGCTCTCATTCTTAAACTCTATGGTTTTCTGTGTAACCCCACGGCAACTATTTTTTATCTCTAAAACTATTTTAAAACGAATTCTAAGCCATCACCACCTTCTCCTCTCTTCAATTTATTGAAAATAGAAATATGTATAAAAATAATCACGGCAGGTGCAAAAGCAGGAATCCAAACAAATGGAAACTTAGCCATTTCTATAATACCCTGACTTTCAGGGTGTTCTATTGAATACTTTGTTGTGAGAATAGCCGAAATAATCACCGACGCAATATCCCAAAAACCAAAAACATTCCAAACCAAAGTAGCTTTTCTACTCCATAATTTATTTTCTTCCACGGCTTTCGCAATAAAAATAGCTCCAAAAGCAGTAGCCATATCTCCTAATCCTGCCAAAATGGCGAAGTGTGCGGGCAATGCATTGAAATAGGTTACTAACAAAAAGTACACACCCACAAATCTAAAAATATGTAATCGTACCAAAGATTGAAGCGGAATTCCATCAAGAATTTTCCAATATATAAGTTTGTTGAAAATGAATCCAAAAAAGAAAATTATCAGTGGTAATGTCGTAAATACTAAAACTTTTGGAGGCAAAGTATTTTCGCTCAATAAACCTGTAAATGCCATGATAGAGACGTATGTCAGGTACAAAGAAAAAAACATTATTACACCCAAAAATATTTTATTAGATTGGTTATCAGAAATTTGTGCATTAATAGCTCCCTGTTTAATCGTTCTGGCAATAAAATAAATCGTTATCGGAAATATAAAAATGAAAGAGATAGAAACCCAAATTGGGACATTTGAAAAGTAATTTTCCATGACAATAAAAATTTTGGTTAAACAATAAGTCAAAATTAAACAACCAAAAAATGTATCTACTTGCCATAAGACAAGAAATGAATTTGAAAATGATTTCATTTGAAAATCTGGGAAAATAGTTTTCAAATTTTCAAATTAGATTCTTCCGAATTATACTCAACGAAGTATCAGTTACTCCCAAATAAGTGGCAATATTTTTGAGTGGGATATGTTGGAAAACTTCTGGATTAGTTTCCATCAAATGAGTATATCTCTGTTCGCCTGTCTGTTGAATCATCGACAACATTCTTTGTTTCAAGCCCGCAGAACCATTAATTAGCATCATTCGTCCAAATTCTCTAAACTCTGGAATAGTATGGAAATTATTTTGCAGTTCTTCAAAAGACAAATAAAAAGTCTCACAGTCTGACATAGTTACTACACTTTCAAGTGCTGGGATTCGTTTGAAGAAAGAATAAAAATCATTCGCAAACATCGCATTTGAAAAAACCATTGTTGTAACATCGTTTCCGTCTATGTCATACGTGTACATTCTGGCACAACCTACTGCAATAAAATGAGAAGTATTACAAATTTTTCCTTCTTCAATCAAAAATGTACCTTTCGAAACGTGTTTATAGTGGAAAGTAGAAGCGATTAATTCAGCCTTTTCTAAGGACATTGGAAGGATTTTTTGTAGGTATTGAATTAATATTTCTGGGTTCATTGGTTAATTCAGTAAATTTTAGAATATTTCATTCTAAACCATTTTATTCGTTGATACGCATCGTAATTTGGTATCATTTTGAATATTTTATCCACTTTTTTTAATAATTCGTAAGAGATTTCTACAAAAAAATTCGCACTTTAAAGCGTCTCAAGACTCTTTTTTAGAACATCAAGTTTATATTCAATTTGATGTTTTCGTGTGAAATTTCCAGAAATAATTGATAATTCATTCCGTTCTCTTTCAAGTTGTTTTCGTGCCATTCTTAGATATTTTAAGGTATATTACCCAAAAATAACTATCATTCTTCATTTTCCCACTGAAACAATCAAGAAACTTTTTTTATCTTCATTGAGTTGAAGGTTAAAGTAATTACATATATAAAAACCTAAATTCATCATGGCAGAAATTATAAAAACCGCCCTCATCACAGGAGGCTCAAAAGGAATTGGCTACGGCGTTGCGGAGGCACTTATCAAAGACGGAATTCGTGTAGCAGTAACTTCACGTACTCAAGCAAA
>JACMRQ010000261.1 GCA_014376355.1 Arcicella sp.
TTGATAAATTCATGTTTAGCTATTTATGAGTTTCAATTCACATACTAATTTTGAATAATTTCCGATAATTGTTCTATTTTTTTCATCGTTAATCTTAATCTAAAAATTTCTTCAAAATCTTCTCTACCGCATCTAAATATCCGCCTCCAAATAAATTGACATGAACCATCAACGGGTATAAATTGTACAACGGTATTCTATCACCAAAGCCATTTTCGATATTGTTTACTTCGTGATAGGCTTCATAAAAAGTTGTCTCAAAACCACCAAACATTGTCGTGAAAGCCAATTCAGCCTCTCGCAAACCATAATAACAGGCAGGGTCAACCAAGCCTACAAGTCCTTGATTATCAGTCATTACATTGCCAGACCATAAATCTCCGTGGAGTAAAGCTGGCTTTTCATTGGGAATCAAGGATGGTAATTTTTCGTATAATTTATTAAACTTAGCGTGTAATTCTTCCGAAATTTTACGATCGTAAAGAGCCAATCCAGCTTGAACTTTTAAGCGTTTTTCGATGAAAAATTGTACGCCATCATCCATCCATTCATTCGACTGTCGCAATGCTCCAATATAGTTATTGAAATCCAGTCCGAACTTGGCATTTGTATGTTTGTGTAGTTGTGCCAGTTTTTGTCCGAAGTCTTGCCAATAATTTTCTTGTTTGAAACTTGCCGTCAAAAATTCTATCATCAAATACTCTTTATCCACAATTTTTCCGTAATTAATTACTTGTGGAATCGACATTACGCCCTTATCCCTCAATAGTTTCAAACTTCGTGCTTCAGATTCAAACATTCCCTGATGGTCACCTTGATTCCATTTAATAAAATAATCTCCTTCGGCTATTTTTACTTTCACGGCAAGATTGAAATTGCCTCCATAAAAAAACTGAAAATCAAGCACTACTGGATTGTAGCCCAGATTTTCAAAAAGGATACTTTCGATAAATTGATATTGTTCTTGAGTTTGAAAAGTCATTATTTTGTTTTCGTAATTCGTAAGTCAATAAGTTGTGAGTCAAATTTAAGATAAAACTGTTAAATTGCGTAATAGGTTGGATTTTTTACTTTACAAACAAATAATGAAATACAAAAAACACGTTTTTATCTGTACAAATCAGAAAGATGCACCCAAAAAGTGTTGTGGTGATGAAAGAGGCATGGCATTAGTCGATGCTTTCAAAAATTCATTAAAAGAAAAAGGATTATTAACCGAAATAAGAGCCCAAAAAACGGGTTGTTTAGATTTATGTGCTTTTGGACCAACGATGGTAGTATATCCAGAAGGAACATTCTATGGTAATGTTCAATTATCTGACGTTGAGGAGATTATCGAAAATCATTTGGTTGGAGATATGCCTGTTGAGAGACTTGTAATTGGTTAGTTTTATTAGTTAAGGATTGAATGGATTGGATACTATTTTTTATAAATCCGAATCTAATTCCTTCAATTCTTGAATAATAACTATGCTTTAAAATCTAAAATATGTATCGTATATATCCAACTCTTCTAAACTCTTTTGCTTATTACGAAAGTAAAACCCTTGATTCACAGGGTAATATCCTCGTGGATATACAAGAAATGCTCGACCGTATCAACCGTGTTCGAAAACCAACGACTGCGGCTCAACAAAAAGGAATTGATTTTGAAAAAGCAGTTGTAACTGGTGAAAATGAAGATGATTTTAAAGAGGGAATTATTGAAAAAGCAAGGGCTTTGTTACCCACAAAATACAAAACCCAATTTTATTCCGAGGCAAAATATAAGAATTGTTTGATTTATGGCTACGTAGATTTAGTGGGTTCCGACCGTGCCGTTGATTTGAAATCTACTCGTGTGTATTCGCCAAATCGCTTTTCACTCAATCATCAAAATTTCTATTTATTGGGCCTAAAAAAATATGGTATAAAAACTTTGGATTACGTCATCACGGATTTTGAAGAAGTTTATAAAGAAACGTATTCTTTTGATAATTACGACTTTACGCCCTTATATCAACAACTCGACAGCTTCGTAGATTTTTTGGAACAGAACAAAAAAATGATTCGAGACAAAAAGATTTTTGATAGCAAAACAGATAATAATCAGTTATCAATGTTTTGAAATTAGGTGCCTTTATTTATTCATGGTATGATTTAAACTGAAATTTTATACTAATTAATTACCAGTCATGCCAGTAATATTTTTACGTAAATACTATTGTTGCGTGACTACATGACAAAATTGGCAGATTCTTGAAAAATTTATTGTCTGATAAACTATCAATTTATTTTTGTAGATATTTTCGCAAAAAAGTACAATATTCTCTTGACAATGCAATATTAATTCGCTAAATTCATAATAGAAAATCAAAATAACGTAACAAATACTATGACAGCTATCGAACGCATTGAACATTGGGGTGATTCGCACCATCCAGCTTGGCTCGACATCGTGAGAATCGGATTAGGGCTTTTACTGTTTTTTAAAGGAATGAGTTTTATTGGGGATACTTCCCAGTTATCTGCTTTAACCGAGGGCTTACATTTCAACGCTTTTTCTTATGTGGCTGTACATTATGTTGCATTTGCACATTTAGTGGGAGGTTTATTAATTACTTTGGGGTGTCTAACTCGGTTAGCCTCAGCATTTCAAGTACCTATTTTATTTGTAGCGGTTTTCTTTACCAATATCCGTAATGGCTTCACAGCAGTTAATTCGGAACTTTGGTTATCCTTAATTGTGCTTGGTTTATTAGTGCTTTTTTGGATTATTGGTTCAGGTAAATTTTCTTTTGATGAATATATGAAAAATCATCCTGCGTATAAGATGAAATAATTAATAGGGAGAAAATAAAATAATATGGTTTGAAAAAAGGAGAAAGGGTAAAAAAGAAATTAGTAGTTAATTACTGTTTTCTTTTTTACCCTTTCTCCTTTTCTACGTTTTGTTGTCTATGCAAGGAAAACTAAACCTTGATTTCAACATCAACACCTGAAGGCAATTCTAATTTCATCAACGCATCAACTGTTTTTGGAGATGATGAAAAAATGTCGATTAGACGCTTGTAAGTACATAACTGAAACTGCTCACGAGCTTTTTTGTTTACGTGAGGGGAACGCAAAACTGTGAATTTCTCAATTTTAGTAGGCAAAGGAATTGGTCCAGAAACTACTGCACCCGTAGCAATTACCGCCTTAACGATTTTCTCAGCCGATTTGTCCACCAAAGTATGGTCAAATGACTTCAATTTAATTCTGATTTTTTGATTCATTGTGTTGGTACGTTAATTTAAAACCAATCTCGAAAGTACCATTTGCTTCAATTTTGGGATTGCAAAATTAATATAAAGGTTTGATAATTAATAGTATGAGGAAAAAATAATATAGATTTATTCACCAACCCCTTCAACTCAAAATAAGTTTTCAATAAATAATCTTTAACTTACATTTCTTTAAACCTCAATAAATTAAAGATATTGGCAAGAAGAAATTTAGCTTATAATGAGAAGTTTCGAATGTATTTTAATAATCAGCAGAAATTTTAAACGAACAAATCAAACCATAAAAACAATCAAATTATGAAAAAATCATCCTTCATGCTTCTATTACTGATTTCTAATCTAACTTTCGCTCAAAAAAGAGCGAAAACTAAAGACTGGATTTCAATTTTTAATGGCAAAGACCTATCAGGTTGGGACATCAAAATCTCAGGGCAACCCTTGAATGATAATTACAAAAATACCTTTCGGATTGAAGACGGTATGATGAGAATTAAGTATGACCAATATCAAAATTTTGATGAAAAATATGGTCATATCTATTACAAAAAGCCCTATTCCTATTACATCGTCCGTTTTATATATCGTTTCAATGGCAATCAAACCCCTGGTGGAGCGATTTGGAATAATCGAAACAGTGGTATTATGGTTCATTCACAATCTGCCCAAAGCCTAACTTTTGAGCAAACGTTTCCCATATCTTTAGAAATGCAATTATTAGGAGGCTTGGGTAAAGGCGAACGTCATACAGGTAATTTATGCTCGCCAGGTACACAAGCGTATATGCAAGGAAGTCTTCGCCCTGCCCATTGCTTAGAATCAGATTCAAAAACTTATGATGGCGACCAATGGGTGAGTGCCGAAGCAATTGTCTTGGGAGATTCAGTGGTGCATCACGTTATTAATGGAGATACTGTTCTGACTTACAACAAGACTCAAATCGGAGGAGGCTTTGTGGGGGGAAAACAAGATTGGGAAGTTGCTAAAATGGATAAAGCCACCATCGAAGCATGGAAGAAAAAAGATGGAACAGCCTTAAAATCAGGATATATCGCTCTCCAAGCCGAAAGTCACCCTATTGATTTTAAAAACATTGAAGTCCTAAATTTAGAAGGTTGCACAGACCCACAAGCATTGAACTATAAATCATATTTTGTTAAAGCGAATAAGTCAGCGTGTCGATATAAAAAGCGGAAGGTTTAGTAGAATTTCCACTAAACCTTCCGCTTTTTATATCGTTTTATATCTTTGTGGTAGGGGCAAATCAATAAACTCCTACTACAAAAAAGCATCCTCAATCAGGCCTCAAACTTCTCTTCACCCGTTTGCCTAATACCACTGCCGTATCCTGTTCTTTAAAATATACACTTCCTTCAATATAACCAGCAAAAGCTTCTTTGTAAGTATCTCCAATCGGAATTCTCAACACTTTATCCAATACCACTTCATCCCCTTCGATTCCCGTAATTTTTTCTTTAGCAATGATAAATGACCTATGTACACGCATAAAGCGGTCAATGGGCAAACGCTTTTCCAAATCTAAAAGCGTTAAATTAGTTGTAACTCGCTCACCATTAGTCGTAATAGATGCATAGGTTTTTTGTGCTTCTATATAAATAACCTCTTTATACAAAACCTTATAAAACTTACCTTTTGCATCTACTTTCACGAAAATATATTCTTCTTTCGTAGGCATTCGATCTGGTTCTATTTCATTTATAGGGGCATCCACTAAAGTCATTTCAAAGGGCATTTTGCTAACTGCCCTCAAAAACCGTTGATAACCAAAAGGTTTTACCAAATAATCCATCACCCCAAATTCAAAACTTTGTAAAGCATATTCTTGATAACCCGTAGTCATAATGAATTTCACCTTTCCATCGAAAAGGCTCACCAAGTTTAATCCATTCATGCGGGGCATTTGAATATCAGCAAAAACTAAATCTACGTCATTGCTTGCTTGTAATATCCCTACAACCTCCATTGGGTTAGTTGTAGCTTTTACTAAATTCAAGAATGGCGTATCCTTGATGTAACTTATCATGATGTCTAAAGCAGATTGTTCATCATCTACTACAATGCAATTAATCATTTTTATATAAGTTTATAATTTAATGTAAAAGTCACTAAATAATCATCTTTTAAATTTTCACTTTCTAAAGTGAATCCGCCCTTTTTATAGACTGCGTTTAATCTTTTAATAATATTAACGATACCAACTCCTGTATTACCTTTTCCTTTAATATTATCTGGTTTGGGATTTTTAAGATTACTAACCATAAATACAAAATAATCATCAATTAAACTTACTCTCACAACAAGGGGATGGTTAGCATCATCAACCAAGCCGTGTTTCAACGCATTTTCTATTATTGTAATCAAAACCATCGGAACAACCCTATGTGACCCCATATACCCGTCCTCTTCATAATCAATATGAGCATTATGCTGATTGCGTTCCTTAAACATTTTTAAATAACGTTTCACAAAATCAATTTCGCCACTAACATCCACAGTGTCCTCCTGCATTTTTGTACTCGTGGCATATTGCATCATGGCTGAAAACTCTAAAATTATATCTCCCGCTATGTGTTTAGAAGAGGTTAATATCTTACCATAAATCAGATTTAAGGTATTAAACAAAAAGTGGGGATTTATTTGAGCTCGGAGAAAAGCCATTTCTGCTTGTGCTTTTTCCTTCGCTAAGATAGCATTTTTCTCTCTCTCTTCTGAGAGTTTTTTATCTTTTCTTATAATGTCAATTTTTTGATTGGCAA
>JACMRQ010000262.1 GCA_014376355.1 Arcicella sp.
CGATATACTCCCATTTAGCACGTTCAATTTTTCCATTTTCAGATATAAGAAGTTGGGCATCAGGTCTAAAAATAAAAACAGTTTTAATATTTTCAATTTCATTTACAGAAACCCAATGTTGATTAGTCAGTAATGAGTTATCATCAAGTTTTTTGCTAAATGTTTGAATTTTTGGAATTATATCAATTAGGTAATAAAGCATGATAATTTGGTTATTTTTTATCATTCGACATAATCCAAAGGATAATCTCGAACTACATATTTCAATCTCCCACAATTTCCAAAATATTAACCAAACCACAAAAAAAGGGTCAGAATTTCACAATCCCAACCCTTAAATCAATTCATATAAAGCAATTATCTTCCCATAAAATCCCCACCAACAATCTCCTTCAATCCTTCCGTAGAACGATTAAATTCGTAGGCGTAAGACTCCACTTTTTGTCCTTCAAAATTTACATCAATCGTATTTCTGATAAATACACTGTTTACATTATCATTGGCAAAAAACTCTTCGTATTCATCTAAAATTGCCAATAATTTGATTGGACTGGTTAGTTTGTACAATTCTCCAATTGTTTTATCTGCCTGATTATCAGTCGTTACAAAAGCTGGATAACCTTCATCTTCAATCATGAATAATTTTCCTTGTGCATGAGCTAAACCCATAAATTCCGAGTTTTTCTGGATGAATTTATGTAATTCGTTACCTGCTTCTTTGCGAAGTGTTCCGTAAACAAAAAGGTATTCTTCAATGTTCGGCTCTGGTAATTTTGCTTCTTCAACGGTTAAAACTAAATCTTCTTGTTCAACTACTGTTCCTTCATTTAGTACGATTCTGCCCACAATTCCTTCAAATGGAGATGATACAATTGATTCCATTTTCATGGCTTCGATGATGTATAAAGGGGCATTTTTCTTGATTTCGTCGCCCGCTTTAACCAAAACTCTGCTCAATCGTCCTTGTAACGGAGCTCCAATATCACCTTTGCTACTTGCTTTAACGTGTTGTGCTTTCACAACTTTGATGGTTCTGTCTAAAACCTTAATTCTACGAGCTTGACCGTTTAGTTCAAAAGTAATATTTCTTAAACCTGATTCATCTGGTTCAGACTGATTTAAGTATTTGACAATGATTGTTTTACCTTCGTCAATGTTTATTAAGATTTCTTCATCAGGTTTTAAACCGTATAAAAATGCAGGGGTTGGAATGAGTGAAACTTCTCCGTAAACTTGTTGGTTTTTATAATAATCTTCATAGACTTTCGGATACATTTTGTACGAAAGATAATCCAATTCACCTTGCTCATTTTCTGGAAATTTCGTTTGGAAATCAATAAAATCTTTCTCAAAATCAATCGGTAAAATCGAATCATTCGGGCGAGTCGTCATTGGCGTTTCACCTTTCAAAATAATTTCTTGCAACTGTTTCGGGAAACCACCGTAAGGCTGCCCCAAACCACCTTTAAAGAAATCTTTTACCGATTCAGGAAACGAAAGTGTTGCCCCACGAGCATACACGTCTTCGGCGGTTAATGAATTGGCAGTCATAAAAATTGCCATGTCGCCCACTACCTTCGATGAAGGTGTAACTTTCACAATATCACCGAATAACTTGTTGGCTTCGTGGTAGTTATGCTTCATTAATTCAAATTTGTCACCCACGCCCAAGGCAATTGCTTGTCCACGTAAGTTAGTATATTGTCCCCCTGGAATTTCGTTGTCATATACCTCAGCCGTACCCGCTTTCAATTCGGATTCAAACGGATAATACATCTGACGCACATCTTCCCAATAGTTTGAATATTGATTCAATAAAGGCAAATCCATTAAACATTCACGTTCGTGACCTTGCATCATTGCCACAATGGAGTTAAAGTTTGGTTGAGAAGTCAAACCAGACATTGCACCCAATGAACAATCAATAATATCCACGCCCGCTTCAATGGCTTTCAAGTACGTTGCTGCTTGAATCGAAGAAGTATCGTGCGTATGTAAATGCACAGGAATTGACAAGGCTTTGCGTAATTCTGTTACTAATAACTGTGCTTGGAATGGACGTAAAAGTCCAGCCATGTCTTTGATACACAAAATATTAGCTCCTTCGTCTTCCAATTGACGAGCCATATCTAAATAATATTGCAACGAATATTTTTCATTTGTAAAAACATCACCCGTATAACAAATCGAAGCCTCCGCAATGGCGTTTGTTCGCTCACGAACGGCTCTGATGGAGACTTTCATGGCTTCAACCCAGTTTAATGAGTCAAAAATTCTGAATACATCAATTCCTGATTCGGCTGATTTTTCTACGAACTTTTCAATTAAATTATCTGGATACGCCGAATAACCAACCGCATTTGAACCACGGAAAAGCATTTGCAAAAGCATATTTGGCATTGCCTCACGGAATTCTTGAAGCCGTTTCCACGGCGATTCGTTCAAGAAACGCATCGCTACGTCAAACGTGGCACCGCCCCAAACTTCCATTGAGAATAATTGTGGGAAGTTTTTTGCATAACTCTCCGCCACTGCCATCATGTCTTTTGTCCGCACACGAGTGGCGAGCAGCGACTGATGTCCGTCTCTGAAAGTGGTATCGGTATAAAGAATTTGCTTTTGTTCTTTGATGTACTGAGAGAATTTTTCTGCTCCCATTGAATCCAAAAGCTGTTTATTGCCCTTTGGATGTTGCCCGAAAGTATCAAAAGCTGGAACGGTTGGCGTTCTGAAACTACGGTCTAAATTTACTTTTACGTCTGGATTTCCGTTTACTACTACGTCGCCTAAATAACGGAGGATTTTGGTAGACCGGTCTCTTGAAGTAGTGAAATTAAATAATTCAGGGTGTGAATCAATGAATTGAACTTTGCATTTACCTTGCTGAAAAATGGGATGAGCAATTACATTTTTGAGGAATGGAATATTTGTTTTAACCCCACGAATTCGGAATTCAGTTAAAGCACGAGCGAGTCGTTGGGATGCACCTTTCAAAGTACGCCCACGAGCCGAAACTTTTACTAACATTGAATCAAAATACGGAGAGATTTTTACGCCTGGATATGATGAACCTTCATCCAAACGAATCCCAAAACCCGCTGCATTTCGGTAAGCGATGATAGTACCAAAATCGGGTTTAAATCCATTGGCAGGATCTTCAGTCGTGATTCTACACTGAATAGCGTAACCATTTAAGGGAATATCTTCTTGCTTTAAAATATAAATTCCGTTATCCGAAAGTTTATAATTCATGGCAATTAGAATCTGCGTTCTTACAATATCAATACCCGTAATTTCCTCAGTAATAGTATGTTCTACTTGAATTCTGGGATTTACTTCAATAAAAAAGATGTTTTCATCTTTATCCACCAAAAACTCAACTGTTCCTGCATTGTAATAATTAACTGCTTTGCCAATTGATAAAGCGTATTCGTATAATTTCTGGCGAGTTTCTTCTTTTAATCCAAAAGACGGAGCAATTTCAACCACTTTCTGAAAACGTCTTTGTACGGAACAATCACGTTCGTAAAGGTGAACAAGATTGCCGTGTTGGTCGCCCAATAATTGAACCTCAATGTGTTTAGGCTGGTCAATGAATTTTTCAATGAAAATAGTATCATCACCGAAAGCATTTTTTGCTTCGTTCTTTGCTTCGTTAAAAGATTTTTCGAAAGATTCTTCCTCTCGGACGACTCTCATACCACGTCCGCCACCACCCGCTGCGGCTTTCACCATTACGGGAAACCCAATTTTCTTGGCTTCTGAAAGGGCAATCTCGGCATTAATTAGTTCGGCTTTTGAATCCTCAATCATGGGAACATTTGCTTTCCGAGCTACTACTTTTGCGGCTACTTTATCGCCCAAGGCATCCATTGATTCAGGCGAAGGTCCAATAAACTTAATGCCTTCTTCTCGACAACGACGAACAAGTCCAACGTTTTCAGAAAGAAAACCATAACCAGGATGAACCGCATCAATTTTCTTTAATTTACAAAGATTAATGATTCCTTCAATATCTAAATAAGGTTTTAGGGGTTCGTCGTCCTTACCGATTTGATAAGCCTCGTCAGCCTTATAACGGTGCAGTGAATAACGGTCTTCGAAAGTATAAACTGCCACCGTGCGAATGCCTAATTCAGAGGCAGCACGCATAATACGAATAGCGATTTCGCCACGATTGGCGATGAGAATACTACTGATTTTTTGAACGTAAGATTGAGCCATAATTCAATTAACAATTAACAGTTATTAATTAACAATACAGAAATGAATAACCCATTAAGTAGGTTTGGAATAAAAAGTATATAAATCACGTAAAATTCAAAAATAAATTGGGTAATTTTCACAAATACCTTATGAATATTTGGTATTATTGGAAAATTACAATTTTATTTGGGTTATTTGCTATTATTTCATAGCAGGGAATTTTATATAGATTATCTCAAACCTTTTTTGTTTCAGCATTATTTATGAAATTGCGGAAAGATTATAAAAAAGGTTATTTGATGAAGGTAGAAGAAAATTTCTCAAACGAGTAACAATTAACGAATAACAATTAACGAAAACGTGGAACAACACAAACCAATTATAGGAATTACCCTTGGTGATTATAACGGAATCGGGCCCGAAGTGATATTAAAAGCCCTAATGAATAATCGTATTTTAGAAATTTGTACTCCCGTAATTTACGGTTCACAACGGGTTTTTGGGTTTTATCGTAAAGCCTTAGATTTGAAAGATTGGACTTTAAATAATATCAATTCAATCCAGCAAGTTAATCATAAACTTACCAATTTAATATCCTGTTTTGATGATAAGGCAACCGATGTTACACCAGGAAAAGTAACACCAGAAGCGGGTGAGGGAGCTTTAGCGTGTCTTCAAAGAGCAACGGAAGATTTAAAATCGGGGGCAATTGATGCCATTGTAACCGCCCCAATAAACAAGCACAACATACAATCAGAAACCTTCAAATTTCCTGGACATACCGAATATTTTACAGAAGCATTTGAAGCGAAAGAATCCTTGATGTTCTTGGTTTCGGATGTTTTGCGTGTGGGGGTTGTAACGGGACATATTCCGCTTGGAAAGGTTCGAGGAGCAATTAACCAAGAAAAACTTACGCAAAAATTGTCCTTAATGCTTAATTCTTTGAAGAACGATTTTGGGATTCAAAAACCTAAAATTGCCGTTTTGGGACTCAATCCTCATGCGGGCGAAGACGGTCTTTTGGGTGATGAAGAAAAGACAACGATTATACCCGTTTTGGAGCAATTTAAAAAGAAAGGTAATTTAGTATTTGGTCCATTTCCTGCCGATGGCTTCTTTGGAGCGGCACAGTTTAAACATTATGATGCCGTTTTAGCGATGTATCACGACCAAGGACTAATCCCTTTTAAATATATTTCTTTTGAAAATGGTGTAAATTTCACGGCTGGACTTTCGGCAGTTCGTACCTCGCCCGACCATGGAACGGCGTATGATATTGCAGGAAAAAATACGGCATCGGAATCTTCAATGTTACACGCAATTTTTACAGCAATTGATGTGGTCAAAAATAGGAAAGAAGCTTTAGTTTAAGAATAGAAATGTGGGATTTTTCACGTTCATGTAAAATAATAAATAAATTTTAACCAATCAAAACAATGTCATTTGAACAACAATCTCGTAGAGAATTTTTAAGAACTGGTGCTTTAGTCGCAGCTGGTTTTTCTTTATTAAGTAATGAATTATTTGCAGGATCTAATAAGCCAGCGGTTCGTAATATTGGTGTACAACTTTGGTCTGTAAAAGAAGACATGATGAAAGATGCCAAAGGAACCCTTGAAAAAGTAGCTAAAATGGGCTATAAACAAGTGGAAGGTTTTGGTTATACGGATGGTAAGTTTTTTGGTGTTCCAACGGATGAATTTGGTAAAATATTAGTAGGAAATGGTTTGAAAATGCCATCTGCTCATGGTAACATTACAAGCAAGGATTATGCAAATGGACAATTGTCAGACGCTTTTAAAAAGACGGTTGAAGATGCTAAAAAGGTGGGTCAGAAGTATGTAATTGCTCCCTATATGGCTTATGAAGACCGTTCAAAAGGAAAATTTATGGCAGAGATGTTTAATAAAGCTGGAGAGCATTGCAAAGGAATGGGTATGAAATTTGGTTATCATAACCATGATTTTGAATTTAAAGAATACGATGGAGTAACCATGTATAAAACCCTTTTAGACAATACTGAGAAAGATTTAGTAACATTTGAAATGGATTTATACTGGGTGAAATTCGCTAAACAAAACCCGATTGAATGGTTTAAAAATTATCAAGGACGTTTTACGCATTTGCATGTAAAAGATCATGACCCAATTAAAAATGTAAGTGTTGAAGTTGGTGAAGGAGATATTAATTTTCAAGAAATTTTCAATTCAAAATTATCAGGAGCAAAATATTTTATTGTTGAACTAGAAAACTATAAACGCCCTGCCTTAGAAGGAATCGAAATCAGTTTGAATAATTTGAAAAAACTTAAATTTTAGGTTGATTTAAACAGTTTTAAAATTAAATAGTTAAAAGTTTAGGATTTCTAAATTTGGTCAATAATTTAAGCTTTTAACTCAAAAATCGATGAGTAAGAAATGGAAATATCTGTTATTCAGAGGGGCGTTCTTGACGGGTGGACTTATGGTATTTTTGATGATATTAGCCGATATTTATTTGTTAGAAGAAGAACGGTTTGATAGACTTTATTTTTTTCAATTAATCTTAGAAAGTATCTTTTTTATGATTATTGGTACTTTAATTGCTCTTTACTTTTGGTTACATCCAAAACGAAGTTATAAATTTTTAAGAGAAAAATGAACCTGTCCTTAAAACGACAGGTTTTTTTATAAATATAACCCAAAATTTCCTATTGGAGATTGAATTTTAGCCTATAAACCGAAAATATTTGTTCGGAAATAAATGAAAAAAATATTAATTGTTGATGATTTACACGAAAATATCTTCCCAATGTTATCTGAAATGGGTTTTGAAGTAAATTACCAACCTAGCATAAAGCGATCCGAAATCCTCGAAATTATTGGTAATTACGAAGGTTTAATTATTCGAAGTAAAACCAAAGTAGATAAGGATTTTTTAAGTTATTGTGAAAAGTTAGAATTCATTGGAAGGGCAGGAGCGGGTTTGGATTTAATTGATTTACCGACAGCTAACCAATTAAATATCAAAGTTTTTGCTGCTAATGAAGGCAATTCTGATGCCGTTGCGGAACACACAATGGGTATGATTTTGATGTTGTTCAACAAACTCAATTGGGCGGATGCAGAAATTCGTCAAAGAATTTGGGAACGAGAAAAAAATCGTGGAATTGAACTGAAAGGAATGACCATCGGAATTATTGGATACGGCAATATGGGAATGGCTTTTGCACAAAGGTTAATGGGATTTGACGTAAAGGTTTTGGCGTATGATAAAATAGAAAAGAAAGACTACGAATATGGTTTATATGCTGAAAAGGCTACGATGGAGGAAATTTTTGAAGAAACCGATTTATTATCTATTCATGTGCCACTCACGGATGAAACTCGCATGATGGTTGACGATAATTTTATCCAAAAATTCGAGAAAAATATCTTTATGGTCAATACATCAAGAGGAGAAATTGCTTCAGTAAAATCGGTCTTACTAGGCTTACAGTCTGGGAAAATTAGAGGAGCTTGTTTAGATGTTCTGGAAAATGAAAAATTATCAATGCTCACATTCGAACAAGAAGAAATTTATTCACAATTATTCAAGATGAAAAACGTTGTTCTTACGCCTCACATTGCAGGTTGGACGGTGGAAAGCTATCGAAAAATTAATGAAGTTTTGGTGAATAAAGTTACAGAATACATTATAAATAAGGGTGAACAAAACGTAGAACATGATTGAAATTATTAAACTAATTATCAATAAATCATGGCAGAAGCTATTTTAAAAACAAATCATGAAATTAATCCTTTTAGTATTTTTCTCCCTCATAATTAGCAATTTACATGCTCAATTTAAAACGTATTCTCTTTTTTTAATTGGTGATGCTGGGGATGATATAGTTCAAAATGATGTCCATAAAACACTTCAAAAACACTTAACCGCTACTGAAAATGGGGGCGTTATTTTTTTAGGAGATAATATTTATCCCCGTGGATTAGACGGTTCAAAAGATGCTGAATTAAAACTCCTCACACAACTCAATACCCTCAAAAACTTTAAAGGAGATTGGTATTTTATTCCTGGTAATCATGATTGGGCAAAAGGGCGTTGGAAGGGTTTGAAAAATGTGATTCGTCAAGCAAATTATGTTAATAAATTTGCTGAAGATTCCTTAAATCAACCTAAAACAAAACACTTTTATCCTGAAAATGGCTTGCCAGGACCTGTAACACGGGATTTAGGAAAAATGGTACTTATTTTTACGGATACTGATTGGTGGCTTCATCGTTCCTTTTTTCATGAAGTTGGTAAGGAAGAAAGTGTTAAAATTATGGAGAAATTGTATTTTGTAAGGCTTGATTCTATTTTAACGGCCGTAGAAAAACAAGGTAAAAAAGCACTTTTTCTTTCGCATCATCCACTCGTTGATTACGGAGCTCATGGCTATCATAAAGATAAAAGTTGGTACTATGCTTTGGTAAATTACACTCCTTTACAAACTTTAGGATTACTGGGATTAAACCGTGCCTTTAATTCAGAAATGAATCAACCTCGATATCAAAAATTAGCAGATAAAATGTATTTGACTTTAGAAAAGCACAAAAATGTAATTGCCATTTCAGGTCATGAACATAATTTACAGGTTATTAAACGTCCAAACACTTTGTTTTTAATTAGCGGATCTGGTAGTAAACTTACTCCGCTAAAAAGAGAAATTACACAAAAGGATTGCTCTTTCCATGTCAGTAAACCTGGATTTATGGAGCTTATTTTTGAAATCGATGGAAAAGTAAATTTGAAGGTTTGGAGTAGTAAAGATGAAATTTTATATGAGCAAAAAGATGTTCAGTAATAGTAGATTTTAAGTCAGTAATATACTATTTATTAATAAAATAATTTATGAAAAAATTACTTGTATTACTTCTTTTGCTCATTTCAACGCTTTGTGGTTTCGCTCAAGAAGACGTTAATGAATGTGCAACAGGAAAAATTTTATCGCTTACAAAACGCAATCAAAATGCTCGAATGCAAGCTCCACAAGCAGTTGATAATAATATTGATATAACTTATTACAAACTCAATTTGAGTGTAAATTATACTCCCAAAAATATCAAAGGTGAAGTGACGATTAACGCTAAAAATAAAATTGTCACGCTCGACCAAGTGACAATTGATTTGCAAAATACTCTTACGACTGACTCCATTAAAATTGGAAATCGTAAACTTACTTTCATTCATCAGTCCAATCAAATTCTTATTAAGTTAGATAAAATTTACGCCGAAAATCAGTTACTTAGTTTTGTGATTTATTATCATGGAATTCCAGGTTCGAGCGGATTTGATAGTTTTGTTTTTGGAACGCATAATAATGCCAAAGATATGGCAATATGGTCATTGTCAGAACCTTATGGTTCACCCGATTGGTTTCCTTGTAAAAATTCAGTGGATGACAAAGCGGATTCATCGGATGTTTGGATTACAGCAGATAAGTATTTCACCTCTGTTTCAAATGGAATTTTAGAAAAAACTATTGAGAATCAGGATGGTACAAGGACATATCAGTGGAAAAACCGTTATCCAATTGCTCAGTATTTGATTTCGATTGCGATGAGTAACTATACTTTATATCAAAATCAATTCAATTTTGAAGGGCAAACTACGATGCCAATTACGCATTATATTTACCCAGAATCCTTAACATCAACTAATAAGATTGCCCTTGATAAAACTTCTTTTATGTTGGATTTATTCTCGAAAAAGTTTGGTTTATATCCCTTCATTAAAGAGAAATATGGACACGCTCAATTTGGTTGGGGCGGAGGAATGGAACATCAAACCTGTACATCTTTGACAGTTCCTAATAGTGGTTTTGAAACCTTAATTGCCCACGAATTAACGCATCAATGGTTTGGCGATAAAATTACTTGCAAAAATTGGGAAAGTATTTGGCTAAATGAAGGTTTTGCATCTTATGGCGAATGTGTTTACACTGAGGCAACTGGCGGAAAATCTGCTTATGATGCCTACATAAAAAGTTTTATGACTTCTGCCAAAACTGCGAAAGGAACTATTTATGTGCAAAATGTGAGTGATATCAATGAAATTTTTAGTTCCTCCCGTACATATCGCAAAGGTGCGTCAGTGCTTCACATGTTACGTGGAATTGTGGGCGATGATAAATTCTATAAAATTCTTCAAACCTATACAGCCTCAAAAAATGCTTATGGTAATGCCACAACCGAAGATTTTCAGGCGGTTGCTGAACAGGTTTACGGACAGAAATTAGACTATTTTTTTAAGCAGTGGATTTTTGGTGAAAACTATCCAAAGTACAAATTTCAGTGGTTGTCTCAACCAGTGGCAGATGGTACTTTTAAGGTGAAAGCGGAGGTGTCTCAAAGTTTAAATACTACACCTGCTTTTTTTACGATGCCTATTCAATTAAGTATTTCTGGTGGTTTAGGGGATACTACGATTACAGTTTTTAATGATAAGCAATCTCAAACGTTTGAATTTGTATTAAAATCAAAACCAACAAACGTTATTTTTGACCCTAATAATTTGATATTGAAGGATTTAGAAACGATAAATGTTTTGGGAAGCGAGCCAATTATTTACGATGATTTTGGATTAACGATTGCTCCTAATCCAAGTTCGGAAGATATTGACGTTAGTTTCAGATTAGCCAAATCTTCAATTGTCAAAATATCAATCATTGATTTTTCTGGTAAGGAAGTTTTGATGCAATCAGAAGAGAAATTGCAAACGGGTAATTATTCTCGAAATCTTAAAATAAGTCAATTTCAATCGGGAACATATATTCTTAACTTGAATGTAGATGGATTAAATGAAAGTCGTAAATTGGTGACAGTGAAATAGTTAAATAGTATTTTTTATTTTAATGAATCTTTTTTTGATCAATGTAATCTTTTTTAAAGTTCTTGTAAATCTATTACTGGTTGGATATTTTCTGTTTGGAGTCATATTATTAAAAATCAATGCTACCAAATATAAAATAATAGCACCGCTCAATATAGGCGAAAACGCATACCAATATCCTAATGTTTTTATTTTTTCTGAGCCAATAATGGCAATCAAAGCCGTAGCACCACCAGGCGGATGTAAGGTCTTCGTTACTTGCATGACAACAATAGATAGCGAAACCGCAAGAGGTGCATTAATCCAAATAATATCAGGAAAGATTTTGAAGATCGTAACGCCAATAAGTGCCGAAATAAAATGGCCTCCAATTAAGTTTCGGGGTTGAGCCAGAGGACTTTGAATGGCACCATAAATCAAAACGCTTGATGCTCCCAATGAGCCAATTAAAAATATATTTTCGTCTTTGCTAAATTGATAACTTTGAATAAATGCTATGATTCCAATGCCTATAAATGCACCTATAAAAGACCAAAAATGCTCTTTATAGTCAACCAGTGTTTCTTTATAAATAATATATTTTGAAATTCTTAGCCCTCGGTTTATCTTTTTTCTCAACACTTTTTGTTTGAATTTAAGTATTTATACTCAAATTTAAGGACAAAATTAATGCTTTAATGAGTTTCATTATAAAAATTTCTTGAGAGTATAGAATTCCATATTCGAGAAAGATTTTTCTAATAATTATTACTCATTTGGTCATTTTATACTGTGGAAGAAGTCAAATTACAGCTTTACCTATCTAAAATGTTTCAATCGGGATAAGATGGGATAGACTTATATTTACTTTTCAATAAACTTTATCAGTATAAATTCATAAAAACATAGTTTATGGTTATACCAAACACTAAAACTCATTTCAAAATGAAAAAAATCACATTATTATTTAGCCTTTTGTTAGCAGTTAATTGCTCATTTTCACAGAAAAAAGAACAAGGCTGGGTATCACTTTTTGATGGAAAATCTTTTACGGGTTGGCGTGTAAATGAAGATCATCCCGCAACCTTTTCAATTGAAGATGGTACCATAAAAGTAGCAGGAGAACGAACTCATTTATTTTATGAAGGTCCAGTAGCCAATCATGATTTTAAGAATTTTGAACTTAAATTGATGGCTAAAACCTTACCAGGTTCAAATTCTGGTATATTTATTCATACGGCTTATCAAGCCACTGGATGGCCCGAAAAAGGTTATGAAGTTCAAGTAAACCAAACACACGGAGATTGGCGGAAAACCGGTAGTTTATATAGTGTTAATGATGTAAAAGAAAATTTGGCGAAAGATAATGAGTGGTATCAATATCACATCATCGTAAAAGGTAAAAGAATCATTATTAAAATTAATGATAAAGTAGCTGTTGATTATACTGAGCCTGATACTTTGCCTGAAGGTCGTGGATTAAAGCATTTGAGTTCTGGTACATTTGCTCTACAAGGACATGACCCGAAGAGTATTGCCTATTTTAAGGATATTCAAGTGAAAATATTGGATTAAAATTATCAATATATTTTACCAAAAAAGGCTAATGAAATTGAGATTTTATTAGCCTTTTTTATGGATAAAATTCTCTTATATATTCACTAACAGAGCAATAATATTCAAAAAAGTAGGTTATTTCATTTACCATTTTAGGGTTAAATATTTATTATCAATTTTTTCTATAATTTTATAGAATATATAGATAAAAATTATTAAAAGTTATAGTTTAAATTTGTGCAAATAAAAATAAAAAAATTAAGAATATGGAAGATAACGCAAAAGATAGCATTTTATCCGAATTGAACACTGGCGGTAAATGCCCGTTCGGTTATGGTGCAACAGTAAATCATGGTGAAGTAACAACGCAAACAGCACCAAAGCAAAGTGCTGGAGGTGGAACGAGAAATCGTGATTGGTGGCCAAATCAGTTAAAATTGAATATTCTTCGTCAACACTCATCATTATCTAATCCGATGAGTAAATCATTTAACTACGCTGAAGAATTTAAGTCGATTGATTTTAGTGCCTTGAAGCAAGATGTTATCGATTTGATGACAACTTCACAGGATTGGTGGCCTGCCGATTATGGTCATTATGGACCATTCTTTATTCGTATGGCTTGGCATAGTGCGGGTACTTATCGCATTGCAGATGGTCGTGGTGGTAGTGGTTCAGGTAGTCAGCGTTTTGCTCCCCTTAATAGTTGGCCAGATAATGCCAACCTTGATAAAGCACGTTTATTACTTTGGCCTATTAAACAGAAATATGGTAAAAAAATCTCATGGGCTGACTTAATGATTCTTGCTGGTAACTGTGCTTTGGAGTCGATGGGATTTAAGACTTTTGGTTTTGCTGGTGGACGTGAAGACGTTTGGGAACCACAAGAGGATATTTATTGGGGTTCAGAAAAAGAATGGTTGGGTGACGAACGTTATACAAAAGAACGTGAGTTGGAGCAACCTTTAGCTGCCGTTCAAATGGGACTTATTTATGTAAACCCAGAGGGTCCAAATTCACAACCTGACCCACTTGGTTCTGCTCGTGATATTCGTGAAACTTTTGGCCGTATGGCAATGAATGATGAAGAAACCGTTGCTTTGACGGCAGGTGGACATAGTTTTGGTAAAACTCACGGTGCTGCCGATCCAGGCAAATACGTTGGTGTTGAGCCAGCATCTGCTGGTATTGAGGAGCAAGGTAAAGGTTGGAAAAACTCTTATGGTACTGGTAACGGTGGAGATACCATTACGAGTGGTTTAGAAGGAGCATGGACTACTACACCGACAAAGTGGAGCAACAACTATTTTGAAAACCTTTTTGGTTACGAATGGGAATTGACTAAAAGTCCAGCGGGAGCATTTCAATGGAAACCGAAGAATGATGCAGGTGCTGGTTTAGTACCAGATGCTCATGACCCCTTAAAGAGTCACGCTCCATTTATGCTTACATCGGATATTGCTATGAGAGCTGATCCAATTTACGAGGCAATCTCAAGACGATTCCTTGCAAATCCAGACCAATTTGCAGATGCTTTCGCAAGAGCATGGTTCAAATTGACGCACCGTGATATGGGACCTATCGCCCGTTACCTTGGTCCAGATGTTCCTACGGAAGAATTGATTTGGCAAGATCCTATTCCAGCGGTTACGCACGAATTAATTGATAATCAAGATGTTATTGCTTTGAAAAACTGGATACTTGCTTCAGAACTTTCTGTCTCTGAATTAGTATCAACTGCATGGGCATCAGCATCAACTTTCCGTGGTTCTGATAAACGTGGTGGTGCAAATGGTGGACGTATTCGTCTTGCTCCTCAAAAAGATTGGCAAGTAAATAGTCCCGTTCAATTGGCAAAAGTATTAGGAGTATTTGAAGGTATTCAAAAAGAATTTAATAGCAAACAGTCGAATGGAAAATTGGTTTCAATAGCTGATTTAATCGTTTTGGGTGGAAGTGTAGGTATTGAGCAGGCAGCAAAAAATGCTGGACATGAAGTGAATGTACCTTTCACAGCTGGTCGTACTGATGCTTCACAAGAGCAAACTGATGTTAGTTCATTCGCTGTTATTGAGCCTCAAGCAGATGGTTTCCGTAATTATGTGAAGACCAAATATACAGTATCAGCAGAAGAGTTATTGCTTGATAAAGCACAATTATTGACGTTGACTGCTCCTGAAATGACAGTTTTAATTGGTGGTATGCGTGTGTTAGATACAAATTATAATAAGTCGCAACAAGGTATGTTTACTAAACGCTCTGAGGCACTTACAAATGATTTCTTTGTAAACTTACTTGATTTTGGTACGAAATGGAATGGAATTTCAGACTCTCAAGACGTGTTTGAAGGAACTGACCGTATTACAGGTAATGCTAAATGGACGGCAACTCGTGTAGATTTAATTTTAGGTTCTAACTCGGAACTTCGTGCCTTAGCTGAATTGTATGCTTGTAAGGATTCAGAAGAAATGTTCGTACAGGATTTTGTGGCAGCATGGACTAAGGTAATGAATCTTGACCGTTTTGAATTGAAATAAAATTCTAAACCCTTATGGTTTAGTGGATTATGAGTTAGTAATTTTTTATATTAACTCATAATTTACAAATAATAAAACAGCATTAATTCAAATCGGGCAGGATTTGTTTTGATGCTGTTTTTGTTTGTGTAAATGTTTCTTGCTAAAATATAGATTTTCATCGGCACATTTACAGAAAAGAGATAAATAATACCAATACTTTTAGAAAAAATCAAGTTCTTTGTATTATTCAAAACACAACCCATATTTTCAAGAAAATTTCATCTCAAACTGCAAAGGAATGTTTCAAAATTTACAATTTTATTTAGTTAAAAATCTGTTTATTTGCTTTTTGATTCTAATATCAACTGGATACTTATCTGCTCAAGATAGAGAATTTAAATTGCCTGTAATCGAAGGAAAAGTGACAGATTCTAAAACAGGTGAGCCAATAATTGGGGCAAGTATTTCTTTAGATTTTAAAAAATCTGGATTTATTACTGACTCAACTGGATATTTCAAAATGTATATGCCTATGGGAGAATACATTATTAAAATTAGCCATGTTGGTTACAAACCGTTCAGAATAAAAACTCAACTCAAGGGTGACCAACGTCTTGATGTTCAGTTAGATGATGTTACAAAAACCTTAGAAGAAGTGATTGTTTCAAGTCAAGCTACTCGAAAAGATATTCAATCACCGTCTTTAGGGGTAACTTTATTAAGCATAAAAGCTATCAAAAAATTGCCCGCCATGATGGGCGAAGTCGATGTAATTCGTTCATTACAAACACTTCCTGGCGTTTCTTCGGTGGGCGAAGGTTCAAATGGTATTAACGTTCGTGGAGGAGCGATTGACCAAAACTTGATTTATATTGATGGCGCTCCAATTTTTAATCCTACTCATCTTTTTGGCTTATTTTCTGTTTTTGCTTCTGATGCCATTCGTGAATTAGAATTGTATAAGGGCGGAGTTCCTTCTCGTTTTGGAGGTCGGACGGCTTCAATTTTAGATATTAAAATGACTGAGCCTAATTTAGAGAAATTCAAATTGCAAGGAGGAATTGGCTTAGTATCAAACCGAGCAATGGTTGAAGTCCCAATTATTAAAAATAAATTGTCATTCTTAGCAGCAGGACGTTTATCGTTTAATGATTTTTGGTTTAAATTGGTGGGACCAGATAATATTAAAAATTCACGGGCAAACTTTTATGATTTAGCCACTAAGATTTTTTATCGCCCTAATAAAAATAATACATTTTCCCTTTCCACTTACGTCAGTAGTGATTTTTATCAAGTTGATTCCCTTTTTAGCTTAGAAAATGTCATTGCTAAACGTACCCAATTTGACTACGGACACCTTAATTTTTCAGGGCGTTGGAATCATTATTTTAATACCAAATTGAGCGTAGATGTGCTGGGAGTAATTTCTAATTATAGAACTCGCACGTATGCTCCCGACAGTGTAAATCGAATTGAATTAAACAATAGTATTGATTACAAAAACTTAAAAATTGATTTTGATTATAACCCCAACGAGAAACATAAAATCAATTTTGGGCTTTCGGCAGTAACTTATAATATTTCACCAGGCATCTTAAATCAAAATGTAAAATCAAGGATTGCAATGGTAATTTTACCCAATGAACAATCCTTAGAAACGGCAATTTATGTGGATGATGAATATCAAATGAGTAAAAAATTTACTATTCAAGCGGGACTTCGATATGCCAGTTACCTTAATTTTGGACCCTATTCTCATAGACAATACATTGAAGGAGAACCTCGAACAACTAATTCTCAGATTGGTGTTGAAGAAATTAGTAGTGGTTCGGTCGAAAAGAGTTATGGAGGTTTTGAACCCAGAATTGCAATGAAATACTCAATCGGAGATAATTCTACCATTAAATTTGGATATAATCGAATGCAACAATTTATTCAATTACTATCTAATAACACAACACCGCTGCCAACCGCACGATGGAAAACGTCTGATTCTTACATAAAACCGCAACAAAGTGATTTTATATCTTTGGGTTATTTCAGAAATATCAAGGAAAATATTTTTGAAGTTTCGGCGGAAGGATATTTTAGGCAAACAAATAATATTTTAGATTATATCTCAGGAGCCAACTTACAATTGAATAAAACCATTGAAACACAGGTCGTTTCGGGTCAAGCAAAGGCTTATGGTATTGAATTAATGCTGACCAAAAAGAGAGGAGAATTGAGCGGTTGGGTTAGTTACACCTACGCTCGTTCATTGCAACAAGTGCGTGGGGATTTCCCTGAATTACAACAAATTGCTGGAGGAAATTGGTATCCATCTAATTATGATAAGCCTCATACCGTTAATGCGACGGTAAACATTCAACCAACGGTTCACCATAGTTTTGGTTTTACATTTGCATATAGTACGGGTCGTCCATTTTCATCACCATCGGGTTTATTTCAGTTGGATAATAAAAAATATCCAGTTTATGAAACTCGCAATAATGATAGAATTGCGGATTATCATCGCCTTGATTTTTCTTGGACAATCACTAATCCGAGCTTGAAAGAGAAACGTTGGGAAGGAAGTTGGACATTTACTGTTTATAATATTTACGGAAGAAAAAATCCTTATTCAGTCTTTTTCAAATCAACGCCAGCAGGAATAAAACCGTACGAATTAAGCGTTTTTGGCGCTCCATTTATTTCCTTGACCTATAATTTTAAATTTTTATAAATCTGTTATGATTGTCAGACGATAGTCAGACAATTCTCAAATAAGTAAGAAAATCATCTGACTATCGTCTGCCTCGCTTAAAATCAGTCTTAATCCATTATGATTTTTGGCATAAAATTTTTGATTAACACATTAATTCCATGAAAAATAAATTTCCAATATATCTTATTTTGTTGCTTTTGTTGGTGGGTTCTTGTATTACCCCAATTACAGATTTTACTCAAATATCATCTAAAAGTTTTTTAACGATTGAAGCTTCGTTAAGTGACCAACTTGGTCCGCATAAAGTGAAATTATATTTCTCATCTGATAAACTGACAGGTAGTTATTTTACCCCAATTACTCGGGCAAAAGTTTATTTTACGGATGAAAAAGGAGTTATAGAAAATCTTACAGAATCATCAACTAAAGGTTCATATTTTACTTCAACTAAGTTTTCTGGAAGAATTGGAGGAACTTACACACTGAATATTGAAACAATTGATGGAAGAAAATATCAGTCGCAAGCCGAGACGATGAAACCCGTTCCAGAGATTGAAAATTTATTGACTCGTTTTGAAGTTCAAGATAATTATGCAAAAGGCGATCCTCGCCGTGCAGGTTTTAATCTTTACGTGGATTTTCAAGACCCTCTTACAACGGGTGATAATTATCAATGGTACTGGAAACACTACGAACGAGCATATATCTGCGAAACCTGTATGGGTGGAAGTTATGATTTTATAAGGAATTCTTGTGTGCAACCAAGAATTCCGACGGATGTAACCCTGAATTACCGTTGTGATGGAGACTGCTGGGATATAACTTTTTCGACAGACTTAAATGTATTTTCAGATAATTATTTGAATGGTCAGCGAATTACTGGTAAACAAGTGGCAAGAGTACCTTTTGATGGTGTTTCACCCTATTATTTGCAGTTTGAACAACGGGGAATTACTCGAAATTCATATAATTATTATCAAGGACTAAATGCTCAAATTCAAAATAATGGGACACTTTTCGACGTTCCTGCCGAAACTCGATTTAGTTTTAATGTAAAATCTACAACTAATCCTACTGAAAAAATATTAGGAATTTTTGATGTTTATTCGGTTCGTAAAAAGATTTTTTATATTGATAGAACTCAAGTTCCAAAAGATGAAACACCAACGATAAAAACTATTCAGGGAGATACTTATTCCTGTCCTCCTCTTCAAGTTGGATGTAAAGAAGTAGTTCAATGTTTTGATGGATTATTTAGGACTCCATTTAAACCCACGGGATGGAAGGAGTAATATAAAATAGTATAAAATTTTAATTGAAAGACAAGCGATGCCTAATTTTTAAACATAATTAGCTATTGCTTGTTTTATTCCTTTAAGGTTTAAATCAGAAGGATGGAACTGTAAATGAACGCTAATTAGTTATCCGATGAAAGCAAAAATTTATATATTTCTAATTTTTTTAACGGTACTTTTAAACTCATGTATTTCTCCTATTGAGAATTTTCAACAAATTTCAGCTTACAGTTTTTTAACGATTGATGCAACGTTAACCGACCAAATAAACTCCACAAAAGTACGTATTTATAGATCTTCTGACAATTTATCAAATTCAGTTTTTAAACCTATGATATCAGCAAAAGTCTACATTATTGATGAAAATGGGATAAAAGAAAATCTAACAGAGTCGTCCCTTTTGGGTACTTATTTGCCTTCCTCAAAATTTATTGGAAAAGTTGGAAGCACTTATATTTTATTCATTGAAACTTCCGCTGGAATCAAATATCAATCTTCACCAGAGACGATGAAAGCCAGTCCCGAAATTGAAAATATTATTACCCGTTTCGAAGTTCAAGACAATTTTAGTAAAGGTGATGCGAGGCGTGGAGGCTTCAATGTTTACCTTGATTTTCAAGAACCTTCATCCATCGGAGACAATTATCAATGGGTATGGAAGCATTTTGAACGAGCTAATACTTGCTCAAACTGTGTATTTGGCGCTTATAATTTCAGACTCAATACTTGCGTAATTGCAAGTCCTCCCACTAATTTAACGCTCAATTATCGCTGTAATGCCAATTGCTGGAATATTACTTATTCTTCAGAATTAAATGTTTTGTCGGATGCCTACCTAAATGGTCAAAAAATAACGGGCAAGCAAGTTGCCAGAGTTCCTTTTGATAGCACTTCAACTTACTATATGCAATTAGAACAGCGAGCCATCACTCGAAATGCTTACAATTATTATCAAGACCTTAAAATTCAAACCCAAAACAACGGAACATTATTTGACGTACCCGCAGAAACTCGGTTCAGTTTTAATGTAAAATCAACCACTAATCCTGATGAAAAGATATTAGGTATTTTTGATGTATATTCTGTCAAGAAAAAAATATTTTACGTTAACAGAACAAAAAATATTCCTCTGGATGAATCTCCCGTTTATACAGATATAATTCAAGGATCAATCGTGGAATGTTCACCTTTAGAAGTTTCTTTAGGGTGTTTAGACAAAACACCGTGCATTGAAGGACGTTTCAGAACAAAAATAAAGCCAGAAGGATGGAAAGAATAATTTTAAACAAAAATTGAATTTCAAGGGTTAAATTTGTAACGGTTTAGTAAAAATATAATTATTCTTGAAAAAAAATATGCAAACTATAGAAGCACAATCATTGACCAAACCACAGATAAAAACTAAATTTAAAACAGGCGTTTTAATTGTGAATTTGGGTACGCCCGACTCTCCAAATACGCCCGACGTGCGTAAATATCTCCGTGAATTTTTGATGGATGGACGGGTGCTTGATATTCCTTCCGCATTTAGATGGCCATTAGTGAATCTAATTATTTCTCCTTTTCGTGGACCAAAATCTGCCAAAATTTATAAAGAGTTATGGTCGGAAAGAGGCTCACCCTTGAAATTTTACGGCGTTGATGCCGAAAAAATGTTGCAAGAACGATTGGGCGATGATTATGTTGTGAAATTGGCAATGCGCTATCAATCGCCCAGTATGGATGAAGGCTTAGATTTATTCAAAAAATCAGGTTTCAAAAAAATAATTGTGGTGCCTTTGTTCCCGCAATATGCCTCTGCTAGTACAGGTTCAGTATTTGAGAAAACGATGAAAATTGTATCTGACTGGCAAATTATCCCAGAATTGCATTTTACCAATACCTTCTTCGACCACCCAAAATTTATTGAGCATTTTACACAAACTGCCCGTAAATATATGGCTGAAAGTCACTTCGACCATTTCCTTTTTAGTTATCATGGATTGCCTGAGCGACACATGAGAAAGGGCGACTGCACGGGAGAAGTTTGTAAATTAGGTTCATGTTGTGATTCATTGCATAGTATGAATCAATTATGTTATCGAGCCCAATGTTTTGAAACTACTCGATTGATGGTTAAAGAATTAGGGTTAGAAGAAGGTACTTATACAACCTGCTTTCAATCACGATTGGGTAATGATCCTTGGATAAAACCTTACACCGATGATATAGTAAAAGAATTAGCAAAAGCAGGTAAAAATAACGTTTTAGCTTTCTCGCCAGCCTTCGTTTCTGACTGCTTAGAAACGACTATTGAAGTAGGAGAGGAGTATAAAGAAATGTTCGAGGAAAACGGTGGAAAGCACTGGCAATTGGTAGAAAGTTTAAATAATTCCACAGTTTGGATTGATTTATTAGAAGATTTGGTAAAGAAGGCGTAAGTCTGATAAAAAATATTTATGTTTGTGGCACGGCTATTAATAGTTGTGCCATTTTTTCGTAGGGGCGTATAGAGCATACGCCCTTGTTTTTGAAAATGGGCGTATGCTATACGCCTCTACCAAACAAAACCAATGATTTACTTAGCCTTAAGCGTCTTTTTCTCCATTTTATTACTCATTAATTTTAGACTGCATGCTCGTTTTGGTGTTAATACTTTTCAAGCCATTCTTATAAATTATCCCGTTTGTTTTTTAACTGGTTTAGTTTTTTTACCTGATAATCAGCATTTTACCCTCAATTTTTCTGAACCTTCAACGCCTTGGGCAATGCTTTTGGGCGTAGGTTTTGTGATAACTTTTCTTTTATCTGGGGCATCTACTCAAAAAGTGGGTATCACTGCCACTTCCTTAGCCAATAATATTTCTTTGGTAATACCCGTAATTTTCAGTTTGATAGTCTTGAAATCAGGTCAAAAATTTGATAGTTGGAATTATTTAGGCTTAGCCTTGGCAATGGTTGCAGTCGTTTTAAGTACTTTGAAAAGAGAAGAAAAATCGGATAATCAAGTTAAAAATACTTCCGATTGGCTATTACCAATGGCTGTTTTTGTGATGTACGGAATAACGAATACAACTTTCAATTATTTGAATGTTAAATATGTAACTGCCTCTGGAAATACCATTCCATTTACGCTCACAATCATAGCAGGTTCAATTATTTTTGGTGGTATTGTGTTGATAATTAGAATATTAACAGGAAAAGAAAGAATTGAATTAAAAAGCGTTTGGGCTGCTTTTCCTTTAGGGATTCCCAACTTTTTGTCGTTCTATTTCTTATTGAAAGCATTAGATGCTTTTCAAAATAACGGTGCTTTTGTGTTGCCGATTTATAATATTAGTGTGATTTTAGGTTCAGCAATCATTGCCTTAATTTTCTTCCATGAAAAATTAACAAATTTGAATAAAATTGGCTTGGCATTAGCAGTGTTGGCCATTGGATTAATTTCTTATCAGGGATTTTTATAATATAGTTGGCTTTGTCCGTACTATAATTTACTCACAAATTTATTTTCCTTTATATAAAACCGATAAGGTAAATCTGCCCCTTGTGTAATTCCAATCCTTACAGTTGTAATAATATCACTATCAGCTATTTGTATTTTTGGAGGAATGATTTTTAATCCAGAATCTAAAATATGCCAATCATTCATATTTTTATTAATCCCCATGGCTTGCACTAATTTCCCTGGCCCCGAACATAAATCTTTGGGTTTCATTTGCGTTAACTTTGAATGTTTTAAACGCCTTTCTTCCATTAAATCTAAACCCTCCGTTGGTTCTAAGGCACGAATTAAAACTGCTTCACCAATGTCTTCTTGATTCGTTGAAATATTGACACAAAAGTGCATTCCGTAAATCTGATAGACGTAAATGGTTCCTGCCTTGCCAAACATGGGTGCATTTCTCACACTCTTTTTTCGATAAGCATGACAGGCTGGGTCGTCTTGCAAATATGCTTCGGTTTCAACGATTATTCCAGCAGTTTTTCCTTCAACACTTTCGTGAATGAAGGTATAACCCAATAAGTTTTTGGCGATTGAAAGTGTATCTAAACTAAATATATTCATGGTTTTCTCAATTTTATAAGTGCCGATACAGCAATAATTACCCAAACCACATTCACTACTGCCGAAGGATATGCTTTATGATAAACAGTATTAACGATAAAGAAAATACCTCCCACTAAATTAGCTAATTGATACCACTTGGAAGTAGCGGATATTTTACCAAATGAATTTAAAGCAAAAGCTCCTACAATCAAAATCGAGGCAATCCAGCCAATGGTTTCAACGAATATTTCGTACATTTAATTTGAGAAAAAGTTTTAATGATTTGCAAAATTAATAAAAATCAGGCGTGAATAAACGGATGATTTCTATTTATCCAAAATGTATTTCAAATTAGTAATTCTAAATTCTCTTCCCGAACTTTGCCAAAATTTTAACATAAACAAACAATGGTACAAGTAAAATTAGGCGATATAATCAACGTTCACTATACAGGAAGATTAACCGACGGAACACTTTTTGATTCTTCAGAAGGACGTGAACCTTTGGAATTTGAGGTAGGTTCTGGAATGGTTATTAAGGGTTTCGATGAGGGCGTTACGGGTATGAGTGTAGGTGAGAAAAAGACTGTTCATATTCCTGTTGCGGATGCTTACGGTGACGTTGATTCAAGTTATTTAGCCGTTTTCAATAAAGCAGAAATTCCTTCAGATATTCCTTACGAAGTTGGTATGCAGTTAAATATGCACCAAGATGCTTCTGGACAAGTGATGCCAGTAGTAGTAGTGGAAGTAACTGACACAACAATCACGTTAGATGCCAATCATCCTTTGGCTGGAAAAGAGTTAATTTTTGATTTGGAAATAGTTGCGATTAGTTAGTTTATTTCCGTAAGAAAGGAGTATAAAAAAGCATCAGCCGAATTTCGACTGATGCTTTTTTTATACTTAAAACAGAGAATTGAAGATTTCAAATGCTCTGTTTTTCTAAAATATTAAGCTGGCTTTGCTATCTCAACATTCACTTTTTTGCCTTTAATAGAAGCTCCGTCCATACTATTCAATACCGTTGTTGCGTATTCTTTTGGAACGTCAACGAAGGTATATTTATCAAAAATATTGATTTGTCCTAAAGTATTTCCTGGAATTCCAGATTCTCCAGCAAATGCTCCTACAATATTGGCAGGTGATATTTTTTCATCAAATCCAATATTTACAAA
>JACMRQ010000263.1 GCA_014376355.1 Arcicella sp.
ATCAACCAAAATCATCAAAATAAAAACAAAAAATAGCATTTGGGCTATGCCCAATAAATCAGGAAAAACAAATGCTAAAACAAACATTATCACTAAAAAAGTAGTGATATAAAATACTAAATTTGAAAGATACAGAGATTTGAAAAACGTTTTCATGGAAGTTTAGGCGTAGCTTTATTGAGTTTATCAACAGAATGTTTATCCATAATAAGTCGTTTTTTCACAGCTTCTTTCGATTGTATCTCATTTTTCAATCGCATTAAACTATCAGCCTTTTGTACCGCTTTGGGCATCTTCTTAACTTTCTTGTCTTCCAGTAATTGTTTCTTCTTGTCCTCTACTTTTTTCTTAGCTTCAATCACTTTTTTCTTGGCTTCCAAAAGTTTTTTTACTTCCGTATAAATCCCCTTCATTTTATCAGGATTCAATATATAATATTTGAAACTACGTTTAAAAGTAGCACTGTCCAACTCGAAGGTTTTCAATAATTTAACCTTCATTTTCTGATAAACATATACGGAAGAATCTTCATGCTGAAAATGCAAATTGTTGATTTGAGCTTCCAGAATATGGATTTCTGTCAAAACTTTAGCCATTTTGTCTTCAGGAATTAAGTCTTTGGGTTTAGTATTAGACCCACAGGCAGTTAGCCAGAACGTAAGTAGAAAAAATCTTAATCTCATATCTCAAATTTACAGTGAATTTGAATAAGTTTACCATTATTAAGTATTTTTAAGGTATTTCATTCAAAATTTATCTAAGCCGATGCCATAATAAATTTTCATCCGCAACCTAACGAAAAAGGTTCAAGCGAATGGTTTTATAATGACGAATGGTTGGACTTTAATATGTTCCAAATAATTTACCCCACTCTCGGACAGCGTTTAAATTCCTTAGTTCTATCAAAAAGATAACGATAAGTGATAAATTCTTTATCTCTTGAGGTACCCAATTGAGAGACAAAACGGTTCATTTTTGGGTTGAAATCGCCAACCCAATTCATATCAATTGTGTCGTATTGATAATGAGGATTGTCTCGTCCAGCTTGACGAAAACGCAGGGCAATTGCCGATTCAATACCCTTGCCTTGAAAATCAGGAACGACTCCAAAAATTATTCCGCAAGTACGATTAATGACTCCACGTTGAAGCAAAAGCCAGAATTTCAATTTCTCCCAAACCCCAAATTTTCCATTTAAGTGCTTGACGATTTGATTAATATCTGGGATAACGATAAAGAAGGCAATCGGACGTTCTCCTGCATAGGCAAACCATGTAAGTTGTTCGTCGATGATGGGTTTCATGGTATTTACTAAACTCTTCGCCTGTTCAGCATTCATTTCTTTTACGCCTGGAAATTTTGCCCAAGCCTCATTGAAAATCGTTCTAAAATCCTCTCCATATTTGGTCAATTTATTTTTTTCGATGCTTCTAAAAGTATATTCTGGATTTGCATAAACCTTACGAGCTTTATCTTCCACCGTAGCCATTACGGATGCGGCTCGAATTGGTGAAACGTAGATATATTGTTGGAAATAATCTTTGAATCCAAAGTTCTCGAAAAACGAAATATAATATTGCTTCGTCCACGGCATTTTATAAGTTGGTTCATATTGCCAGCCCTTTATCATCAAACCCCAAAACGAATCTCTTTCGCCAAAATTAATGGGCCCATCCATTGCCTCAATGCCTTTCGAAGTCAACCATTTCTTACACATTTCAAACAACAAAAAAGCGGCCGATTCGTTTTCAACACACTCAAAAAAGCCCATTCCACCTGTGGGTTGGTCTTCTTTGTTGGCAGTTTCGTGGTTAATAAAAGCAGCTACACGTCCGATAGTTTCATCTTCTGAATTCTTTAGAATCCAACGAATTGCCTCACCGTGTTTAAAATATTTATTTTTTTTTGGGTCGAAAGTATGCTCAATATCTTGGTCGAGCGGACGAATCCAATTAGCATCTTGAGCGTATAGTTTTACGGGTAATAAAAGAAATTCTTGTTGAAGTTTTTTATCGTCAGCGACTTCAATAATTGTCATGTGGTTTGGGATTTATTTTTTTGTAAAGATAAGAGATTTTGAGGAAATCTGAGGAAGATTAACTTGGTTACCTTTGAAAGTAACCAAGTAGTAACTAAGTAGTAACTAAGTAAAATTGGCACGAACCTCTCGTTCAAAAATTGTTGTACTTGGTATCTTCTTAACAAACATCCATGCTTCTTAAAGTATAGGATTTCATTATTTTCAATATGAACCAGCCTAATGGTTGCGGAGGAGTTTAGCATAACGATAGAAAAATTGAATGTATTTTAAAGGTTCAAGCGAAAATTTTTGAACCTTTTTATTAACTGGTTTAAACAACTTTGTTTGAATCTTTTTGGAAATACGCATTTTGGAACGAAAATGTACTCATTCCGTTATACTTTTATTAGTTTTGTAGAAGAATCTAAATGTTAATCTAATGGTCGATAAAGCATTTATCATAAAAGATTTTACGGAAACTATGAAAAACCATTATGGTGACCGCCTGTCGAAGATAATTCTCTACGGTTCGTATGCACGTGGAGATTTTAATGAAGAATCGGACATTGATTTTTTGGTGTTATTGAATGATGAAGAGGTAAGAACAAGTAAAGAAATATTAAATACTTATAAATTGTTGTATCATCTTACACTTGAAAATAATATTGAGATTTCGCTGTCTGCCGCTTCCCAAAAAAAATATGAACTTGCCACAAAGGCTTTTTATCGTTTCATTAAAAATGAAGGAATAACAGTTTATGAATGAAGATATTAAAAATAGCCTTGATTTAGCCTTAGATACCTTTGATGATGCTAAATTTTTAGCTCAATGTGAACGATATAGAGGAGCAATGAATTGATGTTACTATGCGTATATTATTTGGCAAAAGGAGTTCTAATAACGAAAGGAATTGTTGCCTAAACGCACAAAGGACTGAATAGTGAGTTTGGTAGAGTATTTATAAAGACAGCAGAAATACCTTTAGAATATGGGGAATACTTGGGGTACTTATTTAGAGAAAGACAAACGGCTGATTATGAACCCGAAGAAGAAATAGGAAAAGAAGAAGTTGACAAAGCTCTACAAATGGTAGAAGAATTTATCAATTTTGTAAAAGAAAAATATCAAATAACTGAATAAATGCAACCATTAAAAATATACAATACCCTCAGCCGAGAAAAAGAATTG
>JACMRQ010000264.1 GCA_014376355.1 Arcicella sp.
TAAATATCTCATTAATTAAGCGTGCAATGCCCGATTCTCCGTAGCCGCTAAACAAGCCTCTTTCATCGCTTCCGTATAAGTTGGATGTGCGTGAGACATACGGGAAACATCTTCTGCCGAAGCACGGTATTCCATTGCAACAACTGCCTCCGCAATCATATCGGCGGCTCTTGCCCCAATGATGTGAACGCCCAAAATTTCGTCCGTTGTTTTATCGGCTAAAACCTTTACTAAACCGTCCGTATCCATTGAAGCGGTGGCACGACCTAAAGCTTTGAAAGGGAATGAACCAGCTTTATAAGCAATGCCAGCCGTTTTCAATTCTTCTTCTGTCTTACCCACGGATGCTACTTCAGGCCAAGTATAAACAACCCCTGGAATCAAGTTATAATTGATATGTGGTTTTTGTCCTGCAATTGTTTCAGCCACAAAAACGCCTTCTTCTTCTGCTTTATGCGCTAACATTGCCCCACGAATTAAATCTCCGATGGCATAAATATTAGGTACATTAGTCTGTAAAGTATGTTCATTCACCACGACCCTTCCTCTGTCCATTTCAATACCAACGGCTTCCAAATTCAAACCTTCCGTAAATGGACGACGACCGATGCAAATTAACACATACTCACCCGTTAATTTCACTTCTTCACCGTTGGCATTGGTGGCAGTTACCGTTGCATCCTCTCCATTGTTAACTACATTCGTAACTTTGTGAGAGAAATAATAATCAACCCCCAACTTTTTTATTGATTTTTGCAACTCTTTACCCATCGTTTTATCCATCGTTGGAATCATCGAATCGGCAAATTCTACAAAGCTAACTTTCGTTCCCAAACGAGCATAGACCGAACCCAATTCAGCCCCAATGACTCCCGCACCAACTACGACCATCGTTTTTGGAACGGCTGGTAAATTTAAGGCTTCGGTTGAAGTAATAATACGTTTTTTATCAACGGGCATAAAAGGCAAAACGGTTGGTTTTGAACCCGTGGCAATGATAATATTTTTCGCCGTTAAATCTTCCGAAGTTCCATCCGATTTAGTTATTTTAACGGTATTTCTATCAACAAAAGAACCAAGACCAATATAAGTCGTGATTTTATTCTTTTTCATCAAAAATGTAATTCCGTCGTTCATTTTTTTGACAACGCCCGACTTACGATTTATCATTTGCGTCATATTCACGACAGGAGCAGGGATTTCAATGCCATGTTCTGCAAAAGTATGAGCGGCATTATAAAAATGCTCAGATGAATCCAAAAGGGCTTTTGAAGGAATACAACCCACATTTAGGCAAGTTCCACCCAAGACACTATATTTTTCAATGATGGCGGTTTTCATGCCCAATTGTGCTGCACGAATGGCTGCTACATATCCACCAGGTCCCGAACCAATTACTATTACGTCGTATTGCATTATTATAAATTTTCGATTTTTCTTAATTATTACCTCGTTTATTCATCAATATCAAATCCAATTTATTTATTTTTTCAATAATGATTAGGAAATGGTTATTTCTGAATCAAGTACTTTTCATTAGAAATAATAGTCCACTCCTATGTCTTTTAGGAAATGTACCCGTGTAAATGCAAGTAGCTGTTCTGTAAGACTTTCTCCAATCTGGATGATTCAAAGCAAGTTTCGATTTATCTTTATCATGAGCAATCACAGAAGCTGAACTTAAATCTAAATCATCATTATCACTATACTCAGGATTTCACAAAAGTACCCATTCATCTGGAAAGAGCTTTTTTATTTCCTCAAAACTCAAAACTTGATTTTCCATATCTTTTGAAGTGCTTAGTTTTAGGTTTTAGTCCCTAAAACCTAATCCGTTTTACTATACATCCAACAACAAACGGGTAGGATCTTCCAACAATTGTTTCACTCTAACTAAGAACGAAACTGACTCTTTTCCATCCACAATTCTATGGTCATAAGAAAGGGCTACATACATGATTGGGCGAATAACTATCTGACCATCAACCACAACGGCACGTTCAACGATATTGTGCATTCCCAAGATGGCTACTTGTGGGGCATTAATAATGGGCGTTGAAAGCATTGAACCAAAAACGCCACCGTTGGTAATCGTAAATGTTCCACCAGACATTTCCTGCAAAGTCAATTTATTGTTTTTAGCCAAAGTAGCCAAACGAACAACCTCACTTTCAATACCTGCCAATGATAAATTTTCTGCATTTCTTATAACCGGTACCACCAAACCTTTCGGAGCGGATACGGCAATTGAAATATCGCAGTAATCGTTATAAATAATTTCCTCTCCATCAATTGAGCCATTCACCGCTGGATATTCTTTTAAAGCCACACAAACTGCCTTCGTAAAAAATGACATGAAGCCTAAGCCAACGCCATGTTTTTCTTTGAATTTATCTTTGTATTTACCTCTCAAATCCATGATTGGCTTCATGTCTACTTCGTTAAAAGTAGTTAGCATTGCCGTCTCATTTTTCACTTGAACCAAACGACGAGCCACTGTTTTACGCAATGAAGTCATTTTCTCACGACGCTGATTACGGTTTCCTCCCGATGATTGTGGAGTTAAAGCGGCAACTGGTGCAGGAGTCGGAGCAACTGCTGGCGTTGGAATTACGGGTGTACTAACGGCAACCTGCGGAATGTTGGCCGATTGAGCATCTTCTTTTGTGATACGTCCACCCACGCCAGTTCCTGGTACAGAACTTGGCTCAACGCCTTTTTCAGCTAATAATTTTGCTGCGGCTGGCGAAGCGTGACCCGTTGCATAAGTTTCTGATTGTGGAGAAGTTGCAGTAGTTTGTGAAGGAGTTGCAGGCGTGTTTGTTGGTGAAAGTGTAACTGTTCCTGCCCCAATTGTAATGGTAGCAACAACGGCTCCGATTAGTAAAGTTGTTCCTTCTGTTGCCACGATATGTAATGTTCCAGCAACTTCTGCTGGTAATTCGAAAGTGGCTTTGTCTGATTCTAATTCACATAGAACCTCATCCATTTTAACTGAATCACCTTCTTTTTTATTCCAAGAAGAAACAGTTACTTCCGTAATTGACTCTCCAACAGCAGGAACTTTGATTTCGATAACTTGGGCAGTTTCAGTAGCTACGGGCTGAGATGGTGCAACTTCAACTGGTTTGGCTGGTGCTTCTTCAACTTCAACTGGTTTTGCTGGTGCTTCAACTGGAGCAGCCGCTACTGGTTGAGGCGCTGGACTTGCCGATGCTCCTACTGGTTCAATTGTACAAATAACAGCTCCTATTAGAAGCGTATCACCTTCTTTGGCAACAATTTTTAAAACTCCTTCTGCTTCGGCAGGAAGTTCAAAAGTGGCTTTGTCTGATTCTAATTCACACAAAACTTCGTCCATTTTTACCAAATCGCCATCTTTTTTATTCCAAGTGGCGATGGTTACTTCGGTTATTGATTCGCCTACTGGCGGAACTTTCATTTCAATTGCCATATCTCAATGCTGGATTTTTTTATCCTTTGTAATGTATTTTTAATAAATATTTTTAAGCAAATGCCCGTTCCATCAATTCTGCCTGCTCAATAACATGAACTTTCAAGAAACCTGTGGCTGGTGAGGCTGATTTTTTGCGGGCGACTAAACTATCAAAAACTTTCCAACCAAATTCTCTGGTCACGAACGACCAATATCCCATATTTTCTGGTTCTTCTTGTACCCACAACACTTTGGCTTTTGAATATTTGTCTAATTCAGCCTGTACTTTTATAGCTGGAAAAGGATGTAATTGCTCCACACGAATAATGGCTACGTCGGTTCGCTTATCTTTTTCTTGTTTTTCCTGTAAATCATAATAAACCTTTCCAGAACATAGCAAAACCTTTTTCACTTTCTTCGCATCCGCAAAAGTATCTCCATAAACCTCTTGAAATGAGCCATTCATAAATTCTGAAATTGGCGATACTACTTTTGGATTACGAAACAATGATTTCGGCGACATCACAACCAGAGGTTTACGGAAACGCCAAATTAATTGACGACGTAAAGCATGGAAAATATTAGCTGGGGTTGTCAAGTTAGTAACCACAATATTTTCTTCGGCGGCTAATTGTAAAAAACGTTCTGGACGAGCATTGGAGTGTTCTGGTCCTTGTCCTTCATAACCATGTGGCAAAAGCATAACCAAACCATTCATTGTACCCCATTTAGATTCTTGCGAAGCAATAAATTGGTCAATCATCGTTTGGGCACCATTGGCAAAATCTCCAAATTGTGCTTCCCAAATTACTAATGTGTCTGGATTAGCAAGGGCATAACCAAATTCAAACCCTAAAACGGCATATTCAGACAATAAGGAATTATAGATCTGTAATTGCTCCTGTTCTGGTTGAATGTGGTTTAAAGAAATATAAGATTCGTTGGTATTGGCATCGTGCAGCACTGCATGACGGTGCGAGAATGTCCCTCTTTGTACGTCCTGACCCGATACTCTAACGGGATTTCCATCAATCAATAATGATCCATACGCCAAAGCCTCCGCAGTTGCCCAGTTTAAAGAACCATTTTCAAAATAGGCTTTGCGGTCAGCTAATAATTTATCTATTTGCTTTAGGGCGGTGAAACCTGCGGGCAATTTAGAAAGAGCTTCTGCAATTTTATCTATACTATCTTTTGAAATTCCAGTTTTTGGAGATTGTTCAAAATCACCGTCTTGTGCATAACGTAATTCTGCCCAACGATTATCCAATTTTAAAGGATGATATTCTGGACGAATTTTTTGTTTAATTAAGTCTAAACGGGCTTGTAATTCTGCCTTAAATTCAGAGTCCATTTCGGCCGCTAATTTAGCATCAATCTCTCCTCGAGCAATTAGTTTTTTTGTATAAACTTCTCTCGGATTAGGATGATTTGTAATGTCAGCGTAAAGGGTTGGTTGAGTAAATCGTGGCTCGTCAGACTCATTGTGTCCATTTCTACGGTAACAAACCATATCAATAAATACGTCACGGTTGAACTGCTGACGGAATTCTGCCGCCATTTTCGATACAAATACCACCGCTTCGGGGTCGTCACCATTCACATGGAAAACGGGAGCATCAATAATTTTGGCAACGTCAGTACAATAAATAGAAGAACGAGCATCTTCAAAATCTGTCGTGAAACCAACCTGATTATTAATTACAAAATGAATTGTTCCACCTACTTCATAGCCTTTCAATTTAGCCATTTGCGTAACTTCATAAACAATTCCTTGACCCGCAACGGCAGCATCTCCATGAATTAAAATCGGAAGAATCCTGTCGTAATCTCCTTCATAATGCGCATCGGCTCTGGCTCTACAAAAACCTTCCACTAAAGGATTTACCGCTTCCAAATGGGAAGGGTTAGGAGCTAATTTCAAGGACACTTCAACGTTTGAAGGTGTAATATGTTTTGACGAATAACCCAAGTGATATTTTACGTCGCCATCACCATGAATTTGGTCAGGAAGATTTCCTTCAAATCCATCAAAAATAGCGTCATAGGATTTGTGCATGATGTTGGCAAGAATGTTCAGACGTCCACGGTGAGCCATGCCAATCATAACTTCTTGAACACCCAAATCTGCCGAACGATTGATGATAGCATCAAGGGCTGGAATGGTACTTTCGCCACCTTCTAAGCCAAATCTTTTCTGTCCTAAATATTTAGTACCTAAGAAGTTTTCAAAAACTACGGCTTCATTAAGTTTCTCTAAAATTTGCTTCTTTTCGTCAATTAAAGGATTAAATGCCAAAGCCTCTTTTTCGATTTTTGCTCGTAACCATTCTTTCACTTCAGGTTCACGGATATACATATATTCAAAGCCAATTGACCCTGCATAAATCGTGTTAAGTGATTCAATGATTTTACGCAGAGAAACTGCTCCAATTCCTAAAAAAACACCCGCTTGAAAGTCAGTGTCTAAATCAGCATCTGAAAGAGCATAATCTTTCAAATCTAACCTTGGACGGCGGTCTTTACGCTCACGAATAGGGTTAGTTTTTGCCAATAAGTGTCCACGTGAGCGGAAGGCTTTAATCAGACTAATAACTGCCATTTCCTTCTGAATCATCGAAAAATCAGCGGAGGCGGAAGCCACAGTTGAACCTTTAACTTGACCGTTGGAAACTTCGTTTGAGCCATTCCACTTAGCATGAAAATCAAATCCTTTAAAGAAGTTTTGCCAGCTTGTATCAACTGAATTGGGGTCTTGCAAATACGATTCGTAGAGGTCAGAAATCGCTGCTGTATCGGCGTTTGCAATGTATGAAAATTGATCCATTATGAATTTTACGTTAATCTATACAGTATTATACGTTAGATTATACATTTTGATTTCGAATTTGATTACAGAAGGCAAAGTTAAGCTATGCTTGCAAAATAAAATACCTTTTTATTTGTTTTTTAATATTAATTATCAAATTTATGTAGCTTTAAAAGCGTCAATTTAAAAATATTTATTTTCTTAGCAAAACACAATTCAATCATTGTTCGTTACATTTATTTAACAATTACCTTAAAACTCATTACTCATGAAAATTATAATTCTTTTTACATTATCATTATTCTCTAATTTTTTTACCGAAAAAGAAGGAGATCTTCAATTTACAAAAGCGTTTGAATTTGTAAATAATTATGCAAAAAATGATGCATCATTAACTGTTTGTCAGAACAATAATAAAACCCGAAAAATTATCGTTTCTCCACAACAAATTCCTTTTAGTTTGGTAGATGTGACTTGTAATTTTATCCAGAAAAGGTACAAAAAGGAAGCAATGTCATGTTCACAGATTAATATGAAAGAAGGAAGATTAATCCAGACCGCATCCGATTCTGTTTATAAAGTAACTTCAATAGTTAAGCCGATTCCGTTTAATCAGAGCATTATTTACAACAAAGCTCGTGAACCTGAAATTGGTTATGCCATGATGTTTTCGGATGTGTATAAAAACTGTGTTATGGTAGAATTACGCTATTTTTGTAATGATTCAATGGGAAATCCGTGGGGTAAAAAAGCAATAGTGTTTTTCTTTGAATTTGATGCTAAAAATGAAATTAAAGTGGTCTATCAGAATGAGAAAATGTATCGGTAGTTACTAAGAATACAGGCAGCGTTTTTGAACCTTGCCTGCATTCGTTTAACTTTTTCAGCACACCATGTTATTAAAACTTAATCTCAGGACTCGTCTTTTTGAATAAAGTCTTTCCTTGTATTATTCCAAGTAAATCGTCTTCTTTTTTTTCTCAACTTGCCAAATTTACAAAAAAGTGATTCCTTTCAAAAATTTTCGTTCTTTGGCTTTAAGAAGGTCTAATTTATTATTTATATAATAATCTTTCATAAAATGAATTTTAAAACCACTTGTATTCTTGATATTTCTGTAATAATAACTCTTTAATTATCTTCAAACAGTCTTTAAGAAAAAGCCATTTATTTTAAAGAAAAATATTAAAATGACTTCACTCATTAAATCGCCCATACTTCTATTTTTAATTGCTTCACTTTCCAACAATACCCAAGTAATTCAATGGCAAACGGGCAGTTTTGAGTTTATTTTAGTTAAGGTAAAAGTTCAAAACAAACATATTTATGCGGATATTTATGCTACATTGTGTACGTCATACAAAAAGGTGGATGCGGAGGTATTCATAAATGCGAAGGCAATGAGTTGGAAGAATATTTTGAATTATAGTCTTATCCAACCAGTGTTTTTATGGATGGATATTGGAATATAATTCAGAAATTAGGGGGGGTAAAAACTATTGAAAGACTCTTAGAATCAGCCGTGAAAATGATGGAAAGGTAAAAAATAAGTGGTTTAGATAATGATTTTGAACAGGCGTAAGTGAAAGGTAGGAGAGATGCCATTTTTTTGTTGGAATATACAAAAGTCTGGCACCTCCAAAAGATGGATAACTGTTCATTTTTAGATGAATAATTAGTGAAAATCACAGCCACATAATTAAAATCTTAACCGACTTTGATGCTTATCAAAGAATATGCGTCTCAAACCAGTGGGCTTGCATTTGAATATTTTATGAATCGTAGAAGTGAGCCAATTATTAACCGAAAAATAAAGGTAATAATCTTGCAGAACCCTGTAAAGGTAGGTAATCAAAAAAACGAAAAACTACTATGATGAAGTCTTGGCTATAAACGGTTGTTTAAGTAAAGCTTTTGCGGAAGTAAATGAATGAAATACGGAAGCCAAGATAAATTATTATATGTTCATAAATCAATCGGATAAGTTTTTTGAAACTGCTGATTTTTATTAATACTTATGAGCAAAAAGACGTACACACTCAAAAATTATGAAAGGCATGGAAATTTATATTTGAACATTTTACTCAGCGAGGAAAATTAATAAAAGCAGTTGTTTGAATTATAAAATCATTAGAAATTGAAGAAAAATCAGCTAATGTTGAAATTTATTCAAGACTTTTATTTACTTTAGACCATAAAAATGAGGCTACTAAGCTAATAGATAGAACTTTAGGATTCGCTAATCAACAAAAAGTTGAAAGTATTACCTCGATTTTTTAGTTAATGAATTGGTAAAAATGAAATGATAAATTAATTTTCAATTTGCTGGAAACTTGGTATTGTCTTTGTAAAAACAATGATTTACCACAGATTGTTTACTGCTAAAACATCGTCCGATGCAATTATCAAACCCACTAAGAAAAAAATGAAAAGATTTTACCTGTCACTAATTTGTCTGACTATCAGCCTGTTGGCTTCGACTCAAATCTTTTCACAAGGAATTATATTTCGACAAGATGATTGGCAAAATGTGCTTATTCAAGCTAAATCACAGAAGAAATTAATCTTTGTGGATGTTTACACGGCTTGGTGTGGTCCCTGTAAAGAAATGGATAAAAAGACGTTTACTGAGGTTTTAGTAGGAGACAAGTTTAATGCCAAATTCATCAATTATAAAGTTGATGCGGAAAAAGGTTTCGGGGTTACCTTGGCAAAACGCTACAATGTTACCTCGTACCCAACCTGTTTATTCGTTGATCCATCCGAGAATTTAATTTACAAGCAAGAAGGTCTTTTGAGGGCTTTTGATTTATTAAGAGAAGCTGACATGGTTATGAATAACCAAGCCAATGCGAAACCGCTATATGCTTTAGATAAATTATATAAAGATGGTCGAAGAGATACAGAATTTTTGAATGAATACATTGCCATACGTTATTTATACGACAGAATAGACAACAGAGATTTGGTTGAAGAGTATGTGAAATCATTGACCACAATCCAGTATTCAGCCGATAAAACACTTCGTATTATTGTTAATAATGGTTTCATAATTGATGGAATAGCTTTCGATTTATTGTTGAAATTCCGTGAAAAAGCAGAAAGTTTATTTGAAGGTGGTGTCGAGAAAGTAAACAGAGCATTCTCTCAAAGTATTAATGAAGTATTTGATGTTGCTTTGAAAACAAAGAATCAAGAATTGTTCGACAAGGCATTAGCAGCTAATTTAAAGACCATTCCAAATACGGCAGACCGTGTGAATGATAAAAATAAATTAGCTTTTTATTTAGCCTTGAAAGATGTAAATAAATTTTCGGATGTGGCAGAGCAATATCTTGATCAATACGTAATGTTTGTGAAGGTTGAAAGTATTCGTAAACAGGATTTGTGGGAATACGAGAAGATAATGCAAAATTACAAATTAGGTATTCGTGATTCTTTAGGAGCGGGAGCAGCAATATATCAGAATTTGAAATTAAATGCTAAAAATACTATGGCTCGTTTGACTTCGGCTGAATTGAATGAAGTGGTTAAAGTATTTAATGAACAAGTGGAGGATAAAGCGAAATTGAATAAAGCAACTGAATGGGCAAAACGTTCATTAGAATTGGTTGAAACGCCTGATGCCTATCATTCTTACGCACAATTGATGTTGAAGCTAGGTGATAAGCAAATGGCAATGGACATTGAACAAAAGGCTTATGATATTGCAATTCGAGAAAAAATAGACACTCAAAAGTTTATAGCAGCTTTGGAGAAAATGAAATAATAATCAATTATAAATAAAAAGTGCACTTTGAAATTTAATTCAAAGTGCACTTTTTATTTATAACAAAATGATTGTTTTTACTCAACTTCTAACACTAACTTTCCAAAATTCTTTCCAGAGAATAACATCATCAATGTTGGCAAGAAGTTTTTGATACCTTTTTCGATGTGTACTTTTGAATGAAGCTTTCCTTCGTTAATCCATCTTGCCATCTCAACGGTTGCTTTCCCGTAATTAGCTGCATTATCAAAAACAACGATTCCTTCCATTTTAGCACGATTTACCAATAATGAAAGATAGTTTGATGGACCTTTTACAGGTTCTGTATTATTGTATTGTGAAATTGCTCCACAGATTACAATTCTTGCTTTTAATCGGATTTGTCCTAAAACGATGTCTAAAATTTCACCTCCTACATTATCAAAATAAATATCAATTCCCTCTGGGCAAGCGATTCTGAGAGCTTTTTTAACGTCTTCAGTTTTGTAATTAATACAGGCATCAAATCCCAATTCATTCACACAATAATCACATTTTTCTTGGTCTCCCGCAATCCCAACGACTTTGCAACCTTTAATTTTTGCAATCTGCCCAACCACGCTTCCAACCGCACCCGATGCTCCCGAAACCACCACCGTTTCGCCTTCTTTGGGCATTCCAGTATTTAGAATTCCAAAATAAGCAGTCAAGCCCGGCATTCCTAAAGTTGCCAAATAAGTAGTTAGAGGGGCAATATTCGTATCCACTTTCACCAAATCTTTACCCGCTGAAACGCCATATTCTTGAACACCCCAACCACCAGTTACGTAATCACCAACTGCAAAATCTAAATTGTTTGATTCCACAATTTGCCCTGCCGTTCCCGCTCTGAAAACCTCGCCAATTTGGATAGGTTTGATATAAGATTTCCCATCATTCATCCAGCCACGCATGGCAGGGTCGAGGGAAATATATTTTGTTTTAATTAAAACTTCACCTTCGTGAATGGTTGGCATGGCTGTTTGTTCGATAGAAAAATCAGTGTCTTTTGGATTTCCTACAGGACGAGCTGCTAATTTTACTTGCGTATTGGTCATAATTGATGGTTTGTTTTTGGAAGTTATTTTAAAATATTTAAGTGTAAGGTTAAAGACTACTTATCAAATTTCAAATTAAATAATTCTTTCGACCTAAACCAGACAATAGTAACAATAATCATAGTCATTGCCCCACCAAAAATTACGGATGGGACTGTTCCCATTAATTTAGCCATAAGCCCAGATTCAAAAGCTCCTAATTCATTGGAAGAACTCACGAAAATTCCATTAACTGATGATACTCGTCCACGCATTTCATCGGGTGTGAAGAAGCGGATAACGGTCTGGCGAATAATCACACTCACACTGTCAAATGCCCCTGTGAGGAATAAAGCACCCGCTGAAAGCCAAATATTAGTTGAAACGGCAAAAACTAAGGTCGCAATTCCGAAACCTGTAATTGCCAATAATAAATTTCGCCAAGCGTGATTGAGCGGAGGAAAGTAAATCATTACTAACATTGTTAAAACTGCTCCGAGAGATGGTGCCGCCCGAAGTATTCCTAAACCCTGAGCTCCAACGTGCAGAATGTCCTCGGAATATATGGGTAATAAGGCAATTACGCCTCCAAACAATACAGAAAATAAATCCAATGAAATAGAATAAAGTATCACTTTCGTACTGAAAACATACGCAATTCCTTCACGAAGAGAATAAAAAATATTAACTTTTTGCTCATTTTGAACGGGAATAGGAGGGGAGGTAATGGTTGAAAGAAGTAACATGACTAATACAAAAAGTCCAACAACAATCCAAAGTGTAGTGGTTAATCCTAAATAAGCGTACAAAAAACCCGCCAATCCAGGACCTAAAATTGCTCCCGCTTGCCAAAATGAACTTTGCCAAGTTGCGGCATTGGCGAAAACGTCTTTCGGAATTAAAAAGGGATTTAACGAACCCGAAGCAGGACTATAAAACCCTCTGGAAAAGCCAATCAACATAATTACTCCGTATACAACGGTTAACATTTGCGTTTGAGAAAGTCCAGTAGAAGGCGATGTTGCCCAAATTAATATTAATGAACCTAAAATAATGACAGATAAACTAACCATCATCAACGTTTTTTTATTGCGACGGTCTGCTAAATGTCCTCCGAATAATGCTAAAGAAATATAAGGTAAGGCTTCTGCCAATCCAATTAATCCTAAAGCCAAAGGATCATGTGTAATTTTGTAAATAGAATATCCCAGCACAACTTCTTGAATTAATATAGCAATAGTTACAAAGCTATTAGCAAAAATAAAAGCAACAAATTGAGGATATTTGAGGGCAGCGTAAGGTGATTGTTTGGCTTCTGAATCGGTCATGAGGAGATTAGCTACAAAATAATTAATAAAGGTAATAAAAAAATACTATCTCCAACCCAACGATAACGGTCATTTACCAAGAAATAATTATCAAATAGATTAATTACCAACAAGAAAATGCTCATTAATATCTCAATAATGACGACGTTATTTTGATAATTTGATGCTGAAAAATGAAGTGAATAATATCCCAAAATTACGATCAGAAAAGTAATAAAAATAATGACATTATTAGATTTTTTAATCCCGAAATACTCTGCCAAATTGTAATAATTTGTATTTTTTTTGAACTCCATCAAAGAAAAAAGGAGAAGATTCTGAAAGACAATTAATAGAAAAATGAAGCCAATGATTAAAGAGATAATGTGTGGATTATGCAAAATAGTTGTGCCAAAAACAGCCGATACATACACAAAAGAGGTAATCGGTTCTTTGTAATGTTGTAAGTTATTTTTATAAGAAATTTTACTAACAACTAATAAATAAATACCTGTAAATAAAGTAATTATGATTCCAAAAATAATAATATTAGCGGGAAGATAAAATACCAAAATGGAGCAAATAAGCATTAATAAACCAATGAAATACCATAAAACTAACGCATTTTGTTGGTGAAAAATATGACGTTCAGTCGGATGATTATCCACTTTTTGATTATCCAATAATCTATCTAAAATATAGATTATCCAAACCGAAAAACCCAAAATAACGACCACTAAAAAAGCGTGTATAGGAAGGGTTTTATTCAATTTCCAGAACATAATATTACAGACTATTGCTCCCAATACTACGTCAAAACTTAATAAATGTAATATTTTAAATAGTTTAATCAATCTCGAATTTAGCTAATTTTTTACGGCTTATTACAGTAACATCCTCACCAACTGAAACCGTTCCTAATTGGCTAATTAAAACATTTTGACCAAATAAAATTTTATTACCCGCTTTTCGATATTTATTCAAAGTCAGGAGTGGTTCTCTGTCTTTTTTCTCACCCGTTTCTTGGTCAATAGTAGTCATAATACACCTTGCACAAGGTTTCACCCCAAAAAAGCGAATGTTGCCAACTGTAAATTCATGCCAATTATCTTCTTCAAAAGGTTCACCATGTGTAAAGACAAAATTAGGTCTAAAACGATTGATATTTACTGGATTTTCAAGTCGATTATTCAAATCATCCAAAGACGATTGTCCAATGATTAGAATAGGATAACCATCTGAAAATGAGGTGATTTCTTCGCCAGTTAAAGAGTATTGAGTATCCGTTTTTCGATGACTTTCTTCGGACATATATACAAGGCGAACGGGAATTTCTAATATTTGAGTAAACCAAGTGGAGGCTTCACTACTGCTTTCAACGGCAGTCGTATTATCATCCCAAATGGTAACTGAAAGTAAAGATGGTTGAGAAGGTGGAGAAAGATTTATGGTTAAATTTTGTTTTGTTTTCTTATGGGTAATTTTTAAAAATTTTCCCTCAATTTCAGTTTGAAAAATCGCTAATTGCGGATGTTCTCTTTGACTCAAAAATCGTCCATTTTCATCCACAAGCATAAAACGACGGTCATTTTCTAAGCCACGAGTCGTAATATTTGCAAAATCTAAACGAATTCCACCCAATGATTTTACGGGATAAATATAGATTTCAGATAATTTGAGCATGATTTATTGAATTTTTACAAATCTACTAAATGGAACACGGATTGAACGAATTAGACACAGATAAAATTATTAAATCCGTGTTCCATAAAGCAATTATTTAACCGCTTTCACAGTAAACCCTTCGTTTCTTAACAAAGTAATTACGCCTTTTTTGCCCCCTAAATGCCCTGCTCCAACGGCAAAGAAAGTAGATTTTTCTTTGATAATTTTTTGAATTTTTGAAATCCAGTTTTTATTTCGAGATACCAATAAATCTTCTTCAAACTGTGTATCCATCGTTTTGGACTTTGTCATATCCTCATACATTGCCTCCACGTCTTGATTTTTATAATCTTTAATTAGCTGTTTCAATTCTTGTTTGCCATCGTTCCAGTTTTCAATCATTTTTACCAACATTAAATCCGCTTGTTTTTTCATGCCCATTTTGTCTAAAGCGTCAAATTGTTCTTCCACTGTTTCTAATCCAAGCACTTCTTTATTGTCTTTTTGAGCCATTTTTAAAAAAGTCTCTTCATAACTTTGACTTGGACAAGCGATCAATTTGGGGATTGTCATTGAACTCAAAACGAATGGTTTCATCTTGTCCAACATCCCAATATTTGTTTTGAGAGAATCTTTAAAAAATTGACTAACTTTCTGATAATCAGCTTCTGATATTAAGGTCTTTAGCGTTGTGCCGTCCGTCATATACATACTTTTCATCATTTCAGGCATCATTTTTGGGTCGTCCATATCCAATTCTAAATAGACTTGTTGAGCTTCCGAAAATTTCTGTTTAGTTGCTTCCGTCATCACAAAATCGTCCTTACAAATGATATGTATAGTTCCGTATAAATAAGAAGGTTTCGAAATTCCATTCCCCGAAATCTCGTAGAGTAATGACTTTTCTTCTTTCTGCCCATATATCTGTGTGAAATATAAAGAGCTAAAAATCAAGGAGATTAGAAATAATTTAATAGGATTTGTCATGAGATGATTGGTTTAATCTTGTTCTAATTCAGCGAGCAACTCTTTGAATTTTTGGAGATTTTCTCCGTATAATTTCTTAATAATAAATTGCATATAAAAATAGGAAACAGGTGTCATAATAATGGTACTAAAAATTAATTCAACTACGGTAGGTTGAAAATTAGAACCTCTAAATTGAGCTATTTCAGAACCCAAAATCGAACCATAAAACATCAGCGGTACAATTGCAATATTATTATAAATGATTAATGATTTAACTCTTTGACTAAACTTTTTTTTCGTGAACGTTAAGGTGGAGAGTAAATCATTTTTCAAATTTAATTCTTTGTAAGACTGGATTTCTTTAATGTAATAATATAATCCTACGCAGGTATAAACAATAAAAAAAGCAGCTATATATTTGTGATAAGTGGCTATATTTTTTACAAAAAGTATATAAATCAAAGGGGGAATAAACGTACTACTTACGACTGCATCTAAGTTTAAATTAGTCCTTAATTTTGTCATTAAATCTTTAGATTTCTGACGAGACATCTCTATAACCTCCTCATTATCAATTACTTCTTTCATAATTAATAGTTCTTGATTTTGTTGCCAAAGATATTTTAAATCGTTTAATTCCATGATTTATTCGTTATTTTTAGCTACAATAGTCCTCAATTTTTCCCTAATTCTTGTCATTTTTACTCGTACATTGTTTTGGGTAATTCCCACAATTTCAGCGATTTCTTCATTATCTTTTTCCTCAAAATATAGCATTACAATTGCCTTTTCAATTGCCGATAATTGGGCGATGGCATGGTGCATAATCTCTATTTGTTCCTCAGTAGAATTATCGTAAATATTATCTGAAATATTCATCAAATTCTCACTTAATTCAACCCGTTGTGGACTTCGGCTTTCCTTTCTGAAATCAGAAATTGCCACGTTCAAAGCAATTTGATAAATCCATGTCGAGATTTTGGATTCTTGTCTGAATTTTGGGAAAGCTCGCCACAGTTGAATTACTATTTCTTGAAATAAATCTTTCTTGTTATCATGGTCATGCCGATACATTCCGCACACTTTATGCAAGATTCCCTGATGCGTTTTGATAATTTCAACAAATTGATTTTCAGTAGATTTATTCAATTTTTGGAAGTTTTTGGAGATTAGTCGTGAAGCGGAAGGTAGAATTACAATTTATGGACTATTTATTAATTTTTTTGTTAAAATACGATTGCAACATTTCACAACCGTATTCTAACAATTATCTACTTAATTTCTATCAAAAATGCTTTTTCCGTCTTTTCAGTGACCTTAAATCTGTCATCAATTCTATGACCGACAACCCATACAATTGAGCCGTTTGAAGTCAAAACATACACTTCTTTTTTAAGATTTAATGGTACTTTTGTATCAATTAAGAAATCGCTAATTAACTTCTTTTTATTCATTCCCAAAGGACAAAACCAATCGCCTTCTTTCCACTTCCTGATTTGTAAAGGAAAACGAACTTTATCCGCATCTAAACAGGCTTTTTTCTTAGCCGTAGGTACAACAAAATCTTCTGTCCTTTCAAAAGATTCTCCAATGGTTAAGTTAATATTTTCCGATGAAAACTGTCTGCTTCCCGCTTCAATAACTTGACTTTCAAAGGTTTGTAGATTTTTCTTTGTAATTACTAATTCTGTTCTATCCTTCACAAGTGTGTGCGTAGGAGAGAGGAATGTCCGCCCAGGTTCTTTGTCAAATGCCTCAAAAATATCTTGACATTGCTGGTAAGTAAAGTGAAAAGGCTTCAACATTTCCGACAATTTAATCATCGGTTGCGAAAGTGTTTGAATTGCTTTATAATTTACAAAAGTTGCCTGTGCATCCGACCACGTAATTTGCTTACGAAGCATCTCCATTTCTTGCTCAAAAATCTCCTCAACTGCCGAAATCCTTTCAACGGTTTGCTGAATAGTATTTTCCAGATTTGGATTGATTTTTTTCAATAAAGGTACAACCTCATTTCGAATCAAATTTCGTTGATATTTATTTGATTCATTAGAAGAATCTTCTCGCCAAATTATCTGATTTTCAACCACATATTCAAAAATACTGTCTTTCTCTGCAAATAGCATTGGACGAATAATACGGCCATTTTTTGCTTTAATACCGTGCAAACCCGCAATTCCAGTACCTTTCGTTAAGTTTAAAAATACCGTTTCCAAAACATCATTTTGGTGGTGTGCGGTGGCAATATATTCACAACTATGCTCTTTTCTAACTTTTTCAAACCACTCATAACGTAGAATTCTCGCCGCCATTTGCGTGGATATTTTCTCATTATCAGCAAATTCTAAAGTCTGAAAAGTGGTAATTACAAAAGGAACTTTATACTTAATAGATAGTTTTTTTACAAACATTTCATCTTCATTTGATTCCTCTCCACGAAGTCCAAAATTGCCATGAGCAATCACAAAATCAAATTTTGCTTTACTAAAAAGGTCGCACATCACGACAGAATCCATGCCACCACTAACTGCCAAGAGTACTTTTTGGGTAGGTTGGATAAGATTTTGTTTGTTAATAAAAGTTAAAAACTGGTCAAGCATCGTATTATTTGGGTAATTTTGTCGTAAATATGAATATGAAATATCTTACAAAAATACGTCAAATAAAATTATTATGGCTCAGATTTAACAATCATTCCATGACGACATTGAAAGTTAGAAAATATATAAGTACAATAGTTATTTTTCTATGTTCTTTGAATATCTATGCCCAAATTCCTGCAATTACTCCCATTACCCCAACAAACCCAAATCAAGTTGAAATAATCAAAGCTGATAGTTTGGTTGGGCAAAATACGCCCTTCATGTCGGTTAGGAGATTAATGGGAAATGTTGCACTTCGTCAAGCTACTACGCTGTTATACTGTAATTTAGCTATCTTAAATGAGACAACAAATATCTTGGAA
>JACMRQ010000265.1 GCA_014376355.1 Arcicella sp.
ATACATGACAAAAGGCAATGAAATTCGTTGCCTTTTGTCATTATGAAATTTAAAAATATTCTTACACCTTATCAAAACTAACCATCCATTTCAACCCAAATTTATCAGTAAACATTCCAAAATAAGAATCCCAAAAAGTATCTCCAATCAGCATTTCAACTTTTCCACCATCTGAAAGTTCATTAAAAAGTTTATCAACTTCTTCTTTACTTTCCGTATTAACCGAAATAGAAAAATTGTTGCCCATTTTTAAATGTTGCCCCATACTTTCCAAAGCATCTGTTCTCATTAAAACATTTCCCTTTCCAATCGGAAGAGCGATGTGCATAATTTTGTCCTTTTCTGCCTCTGGAATCCTATCTGATTCTGGCGTATCTTTAAAATGTTGAATCATTGCAAATTCGCCACCAAAGACAGATTTATAAAAATTAAATGCTTCTTCAGTATTTCCATTGAAGTTCACATAAGGGTTGATAGTTGCCATATTCTTTCAGTTAATTTGGTTTATTGAATATGTTTTTTACCTATATAAAATTACGGAACTATGTACTTAAAAATGCAGAACTGCTGACGGGGTGAAAAACCGCCGCCATGGGTCTGAATCCGAAACCCTGACAGCGGTTTTTCACCCCATCAGCGGTTAATAAGGTCAAATTTTCAAGTTGCATTTTCAAGTATATAGTTCCGTAAAATTATGATAACTTACAAATATAACCCCAAATACTTTTCCATTTCCACCTGAATTTTCTGTGCTTCTTCCCTTGCTTTCTGAGCAAAATCTTTTTCTGAAGACGCATAAATAATTCCTCTCGAAGAATTCACTAAAAGTCCACATTGCGAATTCATTCCGAATTTTGAAACCTCTTCCAAACTCCCGCCCTGAGCTCCAACGCCTGGAACTAACAAAAAATGATTCGGTGCGAGTGTCCGTATATGAGCGAGCATATCCGCCTTGGTTGCTCCCACAACATACATCAATTGCTCGTCAGTTGCCCATTCTTGCGATTTAATGATAACTTTCTCAAATAACTGTTTATCATTAGAAATTTGCAAATCCTGGAAATCTTTACTTCCAGCATTGGAAGTTAAAGCCAAAAGAATCACCCATTTATCAGGAAAATCTAAAAAAGGCGTTACTGAATCCTCGCCCATGTAAGGAGCAACCGTTACAGAATCAAAATCAAAACCCGATGATTTTTTATCAAAAAATGCTCTGGCGTAAAGTCCAGACGTATTTCCAATATCACCCCGTTTAGCATCTGCAATAGTAAAACATTCTTTTGGGATATATTCCAAGGTCTTTTGAAGACTCTCCCACCCTTTTGAACCGAGTGCTTCATAAAAAGCAATATTGGGTTTATAAGCTACTGCAAACCGATGAGTAGCCTCAATAATTTGGCGATTAAACTCAAAAATAGGGTCTTTTTCAGTTAATAGATATTTTGGAATCTTCTGAATATCAGTATCTAATCCTACACAGAGGTAAGATTTTTTTTGTTGAATTTGGTCAAATAATTGAGCTTTGGTCATTATTTAGCAATGAGAATTTAGCGATAAGCTATGAGAAATATAAAGTCTTAACCTTCGAAATTTGCTAAATCTTTTGTTTAAACTTAATTTCGTAAACAATATTAACCTGTTAGGTTTCAAAAACAAAAGATTTTTTATTCAAAAACTAATATCAATCACTACGATGCAATTTAAACCCCACGAAATAGAAGGCTTAATTGAATGTATTCCAACAAAATTTGAAGACGAAAGAGGTCTTTTTTACGAATCTTATAACCAGAAACTTTTTGCAGCCAACGGCTTTACCGAAGACTTTGTTCAAGACAATTATTCATGGTCGAAAAAGGGCGTAATACGTGGTTTGCATTTTCAATATGCTCCTGCCGAACAAGGAAAATTAGTACGTTGTATGACGGGAAAAGTGATGGATGTAGTTGTTGATATTCGCAGAAATTCACCAACCTTTGGGCAACACGAGAAGTTTGTATTAGATGCCAAAATTGGAAATATGTTATACGTTCCCGCTGGTTTTGCCCATGGATTTCTGGCTTTAGAAGAAACTATTTTTGTTTATAAATGTACTGAATACTGGCATAAAGCATCAGAATCGGGAATTATTTATAATGATCCTGAATTAAATATTGATTGGGGCATAGAAAATCCAATCGTTTCTGCAAAAGATTTAGTACTGCCTACTTTTGCAGAACTTAGAAAATAATTATGAGTTATGAGTTATGAGTTATGAAAAATAGTCTTTCCAGCAGTTATAGTTCCATTCGATTCATAATTCATACCCCATAATTCATATTTAAAGTACTACATACGAAGTTTTTCAATTTCTCGAATCACACTCACAATTCCTTTCAGCGGAATTTTTACCCAATCGGGACGATAACTAATTTCATATCCCAATTCATAAACTGCCTTCTCTAACAAATAAATCAACATCAAAAAGTTGATTTCATTATTATTTTTGAACAAGGGATGCGGATTTCCGAAAGTCTCTAAATACTTCTCCATAAAAGTTTGTTGAATTAATTTATACCAACGGTCGGCGGCAGTTTGCACCCGTGCAGAGTCAAATTTTGCCGTTGCAGGATCATTAAACATTTTGGCTGAAATGGCATAATGATAACTTCTAATCATGCCTGCTACATCTTTTAAAGGCGAATGTTTGATTTTACGGTCGGTAATAGTGCTTTCTGGTTCACCCTCAAAATCTATGATGATATAGTCATTTTTTGTGGCTAAAACCTGCCCTAAATGATAATCCCCATGAATTCTAATTCGTTGAGAATTAATATCTTTTGTGAGAATATCTTTTGCAAATTCATCAATTAATTCTTTCGATTCCATAAAATCCCAGGCCAGTTTTCGGGTTACAGGATCGGCAATTTTAGTATAATTATCAATTAAAAGATTATACCGTTTTTCTAATAAATCTGATAAACGTTTATGAATAAACTGACGGTAACCATCATTAAAAGGCTCTGGAGCGAACATTTCCTTAGCTCCTGGAACGTATAAAGCCAAGTGCATTTCGGCAGTTCGTTTTGCTAACAGTTCAACTTGTTCAAAGACGCTTTCTTTAATTGAAAAGTTTTTTTCTATAAATTCCTCTACAAAAGAATCCAATTGTTTACCAGTTTGCACCCAACTATCCGCCTCATTTTCCACCATTCTTTGCATCATTCCCAAAGTAATATCAGGTTTTCCCTCTCGTTTCCAAACAATGCTTCCTGCAAAGGCAGGAATGTAGGCAAAATCAGAATTTTTGGAAATAAATTCTACCATATCCACTTCAGGATTAGTTTCTTCAAATAATTTACGATAAAGTTTTAAGAAGTATTTACTTCCAAAAGTTAATGCAGAATTAGATGAATCCACAGGCAACACTCTGGAAGAAAGATTAGCATTAATATCCTCACCCGATAAACCCTTTCCACGATTAAATTCAATTTTGCCATTCTCTTTTTGCGAAATGTTTTCTGCTTGAGTTATCTGAGAAAACAATGCCTGTTGGAATCTTTCGTCATATATGGCATCGACTACCAAACCACGCTTTTCGTTAATGTACGCTAACGTTATGATACCTTTAGGGGCAATATCTTGCGTATGAGTAGAATCAATAAATGAAATAGGTAAAAGATAATTTTCAGTTTCGCCATCGTTATAACTAACCTCCACAATAAATAATAAAGCAATAGAATCTTTAATTGGGATTTCCATTGAATATTTAATAGTAAATTTCTCCTGCAAACGAGCTTTCCCCGCAAACCAGCGACAAGTATTCATATAGGGTGGGAGAATGCTAATTTCAAAGTCTTTCAGTAACTCATTATCGTTCTGAATATCTTTCCAAGCTTGTTTAGAAGTCAGTGAGGTGACATTTTCTTGTTTCATATTTCTGGGCTAAATCTTATTATTTAAAAAAATAGTATTTTTCTGCGTTAAATTTAAAATATATTTAGGTACAAAAAAACTGAAGCACGCTACTTTATAAAAAGCGCAAAAAAACTAAAATTAAAAAAACTTTTTGAGTCAACTTTTTGATAATCAATGGTTTCGAGATTTATTGTGAAATTGTTTCATTTTTTTCTTGTTAAGCACTTGTCAAATAGAAAAATCGCCGTACCTTTGCACCACGAAAAAAAAGAAAATTACTTCTCAAGTTCGTAATAACCCAATGGTCCGTTCGTCTAGGGGTTAGGACACGTCCCTTTCACGGATGAAACACGGGTTCGATTCCCGTACGGACTACTCAA
>JACMRQ010000266.1 GCA_014376355.1 Arcicella sp.
ATAAAGGCTTATATTTTTCTTAAAAATAAGTTTGGTTCGCTTGTAAAAGCAGAACATACATTTTAAACCAGTACCCAATTGACGATAATGTAGCTATAAATTACTAATTTCCAATCAAGAAGGTTATGAAGTGATAACCAGGCAAAACAAACGGTCATTTGAAAATGCCTTCTTCGGGATGATTAATGAATTTATAGAACGCTTGGTGTACGGCTATATCCTTAAAACTAAAAGTAGCTTTTAGATATTCCAACAATGATTGTTTTACTTCATAAGCCTGTTGCAGCGGTAGCATAGATTTTCTTTTTTTTGCGTTTTTCCTTTAATTACTTGATTCTTCTCCCACCTTTCTCCCACCTTTCTCCCACCTTTACTTCACTTTCCATTTACCCATTTTATCGCTACCAAGACGTTCAATAAATCCTGCCTCTCTCAATATTCTAATATTACTCGATATGGTTTTCTCACTAACACCCATGGTTTTACTCAATATACCATGAGTAATGGATTCATTTTCTCTCATTAATCCAATAATTGTTTTTTGATTATCGGTTAAGAAAATTTCTGGCTTTTTAGGTAATTTTTCGGGAATTGTTGCCAATTTTTCAGGCTGAAATTCAATGGAGAAACTGGCAAAATCATAATTAAAAATCGGGGCTGGAATGCCGTATTTCAAACATTCAGCAATAATCTGAACCGTTCCCCTGCCCCAAGCTTCTATCAAGCCCGCCCTAAAAAATGCGGTGGAAATATCGGGATTAAAGGGGCGTGAAGCGTGTTTTTTCTTTAATTCTTCTACCGTCCAGTTTTCGGGAAGTGTGCCTTCATTCCAAAAAATAATTTTATCGGCGTACACACTGATTTGGATCGGAATACCGCTACTGTAATCTTTGTGGGCAATGGCATTTAGCAGCGTTTCACGCAGGGCAATCTCTGGAAAGGGAAATTTCTCTACTCGGTGCAAACCTTGATACCCAATACTGGCTTGTAGATATTTAGTGAGCAATAAATCCATCGTTTTTTCGACTTGCTCGAATAGATAACCGTGTATTTCGTCTTGAAATAACAAATCATCGTCCGTTCTGAAATAACCGATTTTTACGAAGGCACCCGTTACGTATTTTTCGGGGTCAGGGTGGAACAATAAAACCGCTGCTCGTTTCAAATAATCGCTATCAGTTAAATGCAGTTTTTCGAGTAATATTTCGTTATTTTCCTGTATAATCTCTTTAGTCAGTCGGTTGGAAGCGATGGCGTTTTTTCGGAAATAATCAAAAGCGACAACGCTTAAATCTTTGGCTTTTACGTTCGGAACGGGTACACCATCCCAACGTTTGCCTTGTTTTTGCAAAAGAAATTTATCCAAAGCACCGCCTTTCAATTCTTGTTTAGTGCTACCACTTCTGTAATGGTATTGCCCTTTATAGCTGACAGGATAGGGGTAGGCTTCTACGCTGATTTCTAAGTAGTTAAGCTCATTTTCTGTTCGTAAATCTACGTCAATGATGATGCCCAAAATATCCCGTACTTTATTGGGGATGTCTTCCAATAATTTTTTGGCATCGCTCAGCCCTGTTACGGCTCCTTTGTCGTTGATGCCAATGAACAGTTTTCCCCCCCAGGCATTGGCAAAACCGCCAATCCACTTGATATATTCATCCCGCCAAGATTCTTTCCATTCTATGTTTTGACTTTCTTCCATTGTTCAAATATACTTACAATTGCTTAAACCATTCCCAAGCCGTTTCATAATCTTGCACTCTATCGCATTTTTCAAAAGGGGTGTGATAGACTACTTTTTGTCCTCGGTATAATTCGCTTTTTTCGATGGTATAAAAGCCTTACAAGCAAAATTGAGCCAAACGCCACATAGCGTGGCGTTTGGCTCAATTTTACCCGCTTATTATTCAAAAATTAAAACTTGGTAGATTTCGATTTACAGGTATCGTTAGCCAAACGCTAATTATAGGTTTATTTTATTTTTATCTAATCATTGGCACAACGTTAAAGAAAGATTTTGGTTTTGGCGTAAGGGTCCATCATTTTTTAGGTCAAGTAGACAAAAATACCGTAAAATTATCTAATCATTTTGCAGAAAAAAAATATTAAATGCAGAACTCATTTAAGTTATTTTAAGGTGTTTCAACCTTCTTTTTTTTCATTATTTGATAAGTAACCCCATTCGAGGAATAAGAGGAATAAGAACGCAGGAAACAAAGTAATCCTTCTTGAGGGAAGAAGATAGCCGTCCGCTTATTATCCCTAACGGATTTAGCCACCATGTATAAACCTATTTCTTGGACTATTTCCATATCAGAAGCCACCTTTTCAAATTTTCTATTTTCAAAAGTAATGATGTCATTTTTGTCTTTGGTATCAAAGTCTATTTCGACAATCCTAATTGCCGATAAGTAGGCAGCTTTATATTTGTCGCCAACACTTTTCTGTTTTTCTAAGGTCCTAATGTTGTTAAACTTCGCTTTGAGTTTATCATTATTGATGTCCGCCCGACACTCAGGGGAGCAGTAAAGCTGATTTCTGCGTTTTGCTTCAAAGGCAATCTGACAGACAGGACAAGTTTTGTCGAATACTCTCATAGATAGTATGGTATTGGGTTGAAAACTGCTTGAAATGCTTTAGTAGCACATTAAAGCATTTAATGAGGATTATGCGTATTAAGTAAATAACAAATATAAGGCGGATTCGGATGATAAACCTTCTAAAAACCACTTTTTATTAATTAGACTTTACCCGATAATATTAGCCAGACATAGCACCCGATTGAGTTACAAAACCTATCTGCCTATTAGGGGTAAAATTAAAAGAACGTACAAAAATCGTCACAAATCTTACAGAATATTTATCTTAAATAATGATGAGAGCTACTTTATTCTTGGCCCATTCATCTGCCTGAAATAGTTAAGATTCTGCTGAATCTTAGGATTTAGCGTTATAGAATAGGCTAAATATTAGTTTTTAGTAATATTTAGCCTATTCTGCAATACTTAGGAATCTGAAATCAAGATTCAATAGAATCATGGGATTCGGAAAAATAGAATCTTAGGATTCATGCTAAAAATCCAGAATTCGGCAGATTCTACGATATTGAGAAATTTGAAGTCAAGATCTCCCCGAATCTTGACTATTTCAAGCAGATGAATGGGCTAAGAATCAAATAGCCCTCATAATTAATTATTTAAGATAAATATTCTGCGAGACCCGCAACGATTTTTGTAAGTTCTTTTAATTTTACGCTATTGGATAGTGGAACTACTGCTACTCAATCTTTTTAAATCTTTGTGATACAAGCCGAATCAGCTGAATAAGGAATCAAGAATCAGCGGAATCCTTTGAATCCAGTGGGTTTTTTCGATTCCGATTCGGCTGAATCAGGAATCAAGATTCAGCCGAATCAACCGAATCCTTTGAATCCTTTAAATCCAGTGGGTTTTTTCGATTCCGATTCTGCTGAATCAGGAATCAAGAATCAGCCGAATCAGTAAAATCCTTTGAATCCTTTGAATCCAGTGGGTTTTTGCCGAATCAGGAATCAAGATTCAGCCGAATCTGAGAAATGCGGATTAATTTGTTTGAACCACACTGGTTTTGGTTAGTTGGTATGACTGGATTATTTGCTTGGTCTTGGTTTGACTGATTATAATTGCCAATATTCGGTGGAATCTTAGCTTTCAAAATTGCCACTTCTACTTGATGTTGTTCTATCATATTTTGAAGTTTGACATCTCTCATGTTAAGTTCACGGGCATACTCTGACACCCTACTTTTTAAGGTCTCAATCTGAGATTCATACACTTGAATGTCCGACTCTGTGTAATAGGTATTTCCTGTTTGAAGTATATTCTGATTGGAGATATGAACGAAGGTTTTATCCAAACATACAGCCGCCATTACTGCCCTAACCATCTCTGGGCAGTTCAATAACTCAGTATCAGTTTGCTTTTGGGCATACGCCATAATAGCCATAAAGAGTTGGTCGTCAATCCGAATCATTACACTCTTATTAAGAGGTCTAATACTTTTATATCTCTGTAAATGTGCCATTTGTTAGACGTGTGTTTAAACTATATTTCTTTTTAAAATCTTGCATACATAAAATGCTTTACTTACGGTTGCATACATGGTTTGCATACGGTCTGCATACGGTTGCATACGGTTGCATACATGGTTTGCATACAGTCTGCATACGGTTGCATACATGGTTTGCATACATGGTTTGCATACGGTTGCATACGGTTGCATACAGTCTGCATACGGTTGCATACACGGTTTGCATACGGTTGCATACGGTTGCATACATGGTTTGCATACACCTTTATTGACTTGTATTACAAAGAGATTTAAAAGATTGAGTAGCCGAAACTCCACTACCTCATGCTGGTAAATCTTAACCCATAAAACCAACAAAGGTGGTGTCCTTGTACATTTGCAAAGGTTTATAAAAAAATTGATAAAAAATTCACCTTCTTCCACTATTGAGAAACAAGAAAAATTTAGCAGTTCTGATAATAATTAAAGTTCTTTCACATTTGATAAAAAGTGAAAGAAATGCAGTTTTGATAAAATTGACAGTAATAGCACCCATTCCGTTTAGTTAAGGAAAAACCAAGGATTTGACTAAGTACTATGATGGTGTTTATTTTGCAAGAAAATCTCCGACCTCCTTACGTGTTTTCCTTCGATTGTTGTATCCATTTCAAACCCAAAATATTGAAAGAAATTAACCGATAATCTCACTTGTGAGCTTGACTCAGGTAACTTTAGAACTGGTTGCAAGAACGATATTAATGGAGTAAGTAGAGATAGAGAATTAACTTTAAAAACTTGATCTTTAATTATTATGGATAATCTAATGGGTTTTTCATCAATTTGGGTGAAAAGTATTTGATAAAGCAGTTTTAGAAAATAAATTTTCACACAAACCTACTCATTAAGAAATAAATGGAGAATACGATAATATAAGCATCTGCAATTTTAAATGTATAATACAGCCAGTAACATTCTTGGTCAATTTTGGTGAAAGATTAATTGTCCGATAAAATTATAGATGCTTAAATTCTGGTGTTTCCCTTCTATTTCTACATTAGTGGCTATTTTCTAAAATTGCTCTAACCAATACCTTTCACCAAAATTGAAGAAGAGCCTTTTTAACAAGAATATAGAGTAGGTACGAGATACCTGGACTTATTGGTTGTTGGCAGTTGATGTAATTCAAACGGTCATTTTCTTTACTTTTTAAAACGCCATCAAATTAGTCGTAAATCAAAGCATTTAGGGTAAAATAATAAGGTTAACAAATCAAAGTTAAATAACTTTAGCTAAAAATGAGTATTTTTACACTTTTACCGTAAAAATCATTTTACCCCC
>JACMRQ010000267.1 GCA_014376355.1 Arcicella sp.
TTCAATCAATTTATGAGCATCCACTCGCACTTTTTGATAAACTCCCAATGGCTTTCCATCTTCGTCTAATTGAAATTTCACTTCAACCGTTTCAAAATTTACTGCCCCCTTCGCAAATCGTTCATCCCGTAATTGATGAGCGAGGTTATTAAGAATATTTAGTTCCTTGGCGAAGTTATTTTGGCTACTGGCTATTTCTATGACATCAGTCTTTTTCTTAACAATTTTCTTCTTAGGAACTTCTGCAACAACTTGATTATCAGAATTATCAAGAATAACTTGCTCATTATTAATTGTCAACTCTTCACTGTTAATTGTCAATTGCTCCTGTGCTTCCTCATACGAAAACCGTTTATCCGAATGAATTATAGTACGTCCAAACCATTCTTTAATAACTTTAGCATTTGGAGTAACTTCAAAAACTGCCGAAAAGGTTAATTTGTCCTCATTCGGACGAAGCGAACATAATCCATTCGATAGTTTTTCGGGTAACATTGGCACTACTCTATCCACCAAATACACGGAAGTTGCTCGCATAAATGCCTCTTGTTCGAGTGCAGATTCTGGGGAAACGTAGTGTGTAACATCGGCAATGTGAACACCAATTTCGTAATTTCCATTCTCTAAAAACTCAAAACTAAGGGCATCATCAAAATCTTTTGCATCAACAGGGTCAATGGTAAAAGTGGTTATTTTTCGAAAATCACGACGTTTTTTAATTTCGCTCGATGAGATTTTCGTAGGAATGTTATCCGCTTCTTTTTCAATGTTTATTGGGAAACTAATCGGTAATCCAAACTCCGCCAAAATAGCGTGCATTTCAGTATTATTCTCACCTGATTTACCCAAAACTTCCGCCACAATTCCTTCCATTTTACGCTCGTCTTCGGCATATTTGGTAATCTTTACGATAACTTTATCTCCGTGTTGGGCATTTTTTAGGTCATTTTTAGAAACGAAAATATCTCCGTAAATTTTCTTAGAACTTGCCACTACGAAAGCATAATTAGGCATAATTTCAATCGTACCTACAATTTCACTACGTCCTCTTTTAACGATTTCTATAATTTCTCCTTCGGTTTTATCGGTCGGTTTTTTCTTTTTTGTCGAAACTAATACCTTCACAATATCACCGTCAATTGCTCCATTCATGTCACGGGCATTGATGAGAACATCACCTTCACGACCTTCCACTACCACAAAACCGAAACGTACATTTACATGATCCACACGACCTTCCAAAAATTCCGTTGAGGAATCTATCATATAATGTCCCTCAGACATGCGAATAAGTTTTTTGTCCTTGTGAAGTTCAATCATCAAATCCCCAAAAAGGTCTTTAGTTTTGCGGTCACGGACGGCAAAGGCTTTATTTACTTGGTTCAGCGACCAAGCAGTTTCTTCATTCACTTGAAAAAATTCAAGGATTTCAGCCTTAATTTTATCTTTATATATTTGTTCTTTTGTTGGTTTTTTATCTGTCATTTTATTTTTTGTTTGTTAAATAGGTGCGATGGATAAATTGAAATGGAGGTCACAATTTGTGACCTCCATTTCAAGATTAAAATTTATTTGGCATCCATTATAGCCTCTTTTAATTCTTTAAATGCAACGATTATTTCATCTTTTAATGGATTAGTATTTACCAGAATCATAGACATAAAATATTGAGTTTCGTTTTCAATATCGTCAATTACTTCATTTAATTTGATAAACGTATCGTTATTAAATTGTTTAAACCAATCATCAAATTTACGATTTCGAACCGCTTGCCTTCTATCCGTTGTATCACACGAGAAAACTACTACACGTTCATTAGATTTAAAAAAATCAAGAAAAATGGTTGCAATTGTTAGCGGGAGTTTGGGGTCATGAACTGCACGAATATTTTTTTGAGATTCATCCAACTGGATAATCAATTCAAATATATTTTGTTTGAATGAAAGGTGTTCTGGGAAGTAAAAATCTGCTTTTACAAAAGCAATATTGTAAATTAATTCATTGGTCGTAACAAAAGCATACTCATTATTATCAGTGCCAACATATTCAAAATTATAGGCTTGCGGCATTTTTAGATTTTAAAGATTCAATAACACGTAAAAATTCAGGGGATTGCATTTGTTCTTGCATTCTCTTCTTGTGCATTTGCTTATTTGCTTCTAAGGTACGAGCAAATAACAAGCCTTTTGTCTGATGTTTTTTTATTAAAGTTTCCATGATGTTATTGAATTACTGACGAATTTAACAAAAAATATCTTAACGAATTCATCTTTGTTACATTCATAACATAAAAAAGTACAAAATTCATTCCATAAACGCCAAAATATCAGCGGGTTGGCAATTTAGTTCTTTACAAATAGCTTCCCAAAAATAATAAATAACTATATCTCAATTTGATAATTCCGTAGCTCGCTTTTGAGCCGCAAAAATTCCTTCTTTTAAATTATATGACAATAACCCTTCTTCAAAACGCTTCAAAGCGGCTTCGGTTGTGCCACCTTTTGAGGCTACGGCTTGGATGAGTTCGTCTAAATTTTTCTCTGAATTATTGATTAAATGATATGAGCCTAACATGGTTTGTTTTACCAAAAGTGAAGCCATCGCATCTTCAAAACCCATTTCTTTTCCTGCTTCAATCATGGCTTTTACTAAGTAGAAAAAATACGCAGGACCGCTTCCACTTAAAGCGGTAACAGCATCCAAAAGACTTTCATCTTCCAAGAAAATAGCCCTTCCCGTTGAATTGATAAGGTTTTCAATCTTTTTTAATTGGCTTAATGTAATATCACCCGCCGCCGAGAAAGCCGTCATACCCATACCCAAAAGTGCGGGTGTATTGGGCATTGCTCGCACGATGAGATTATGATTTAAGGTAGATTTTATTTTATCAATTGAAATACCTGCCATAATACTCAAAATTAATTGATTAGGCTGAATAACGGCACGCAATTCGTCTTGAAGAGAAGCAAAATCTTGTGGTTTTACCGACAGAATAATTAAATCATATTCTCCGATTTTATCATTTATGGTGTCAATAACAACTCCTGCATTTTCTTGGCGAAGAGCTTCGGCACGTTCAGCATTTTTTTCAATCAGAAAAAGGTTTTCTTTCTTAACTAATTCATACTGAATAAAAGATTTGGCAAATGCCATTCCCATATTTCCAGCTCCAATAATGGCTACTTTCATGTTGTTAGAGATTAGATTAAAGATTAGAGAGGATAGAGAGCATAAACTCTCTAGATTTTATCCCCTGTAATCTTCAATCTAAATTTTGTTTTTATGATTTAATTTGGCAGTTTTAATACTTGAATTAAGGAGTTTTTGAATTTCTTCACAATCAGTTAAAAATGAATTAGCTAATTTTAAATCAATCAACTCGCTATCTCTTAGTAACATAACCCAATAATGAGTTTCGTTAGCTTCTTTATTTGCAATAGCTAATTTATGGATAAAATCAGGTTTACTCTCAGCACATTCAGCTTCTCTTACCAAAGCACCAATAGATGTTCCACTCCTTAGAACTTGTTTAGAAAGTACATATTCTTGTTTTTCTTTACTTAGTAATTGATATAATTTGATGATTCGTAAAGCAAAAGCATAACTTTTCTTATTCGTAATCTTTTCAGAAATCATGGTTAGTTTATTTTAATTTCAACAAAGTTCAATAATTCAAGCCATTCTCTAAACTCTGTTATCTGTTCTCTAAACTCTATTTCAATACCTCCTCCAACTTCCTTTCTAAATCTTCCCCACGCAAATATTTTGCAATAACTTTACCCTCTTTATCCAACAAAAATGTAGCAGGAATACCTTGAACCCCGTAAGCGGCAGCTGCTGAAGAATTCCAAAATTGTAGGTCAGAAACATGATGCCAAGGTAAACCATCTTTTTCAATCGCTTTTACCCACGAGTCTTTTTCTTGGTCGAGACTAACGGAAAATATATCAAAGCCTTTGTCTTTAAATTTATAATACATTCTCACCACGTTTGGATTTTCTTTTCTGCATGGACCACACCAACTTGCCCAGAAATCAATCAAAACGTACTTTCCACGTAAAGAAGAAAGGGCTAAAATTGTGTCATTGGGCATTTTCATGGCAATTTCGGGAGCTTCCGTTCCTACGTCCACGCCTCTCAAACGCATAATTTGCTGATGGAAAGTTTTAATATGAATATTGGGTGAATTAGGCTTTTCGGCCTTAAATCTATTAGAAACTTGTATCATCGTCTCCAAATCCGATTCAGGATTCAAGAAGTTTCCTGCTGTCCAGAGTGCTACTAAATTTGTTCCCATTTCAGGTAACAAAGCCTTAATTTTATTTACGTTTGCCGATTGTGCTGCTTGAAATTCACTTTGAACTTTCTGTAAAGTAACTTCATCTTTCTTAATTTGGGCAGCCGCAACTTGCTTGTTCCAAACTTCCACTTTTGTCTGTAATTCTTGATTAATTTTAATAATACGATTAAAATATTCAATGTTTTTTGAATCGCCTATTATTTGAAAAGTACCCCGTTTATTGGGTAAATCCATTCCATCAGCTACCACATTAACAGTTTCTCCACCTTCCAAAATTAACAATACCTTTTGACTTAATTCCATCGCATAAAAGTTGAGAAGATAATATCCTCCTCCTTCGATGATATTTGAATTAAATTTAAACGTTTTATCAGCCCCAACGTTGGCAGAATCCATTGTAATGGGCGTGCCTCTTCCGTTAATAAATTGCAGATATACCTTTTTGTCGGGTACAACATTATTTACCTTACCAGTAATTGTAACTGGCTTGCTATTATAGGCTTGGCTGTACGAAAATGTGGTTATGAAAGCGAAAATTACGCTTAAAAATAGTTTTTTCATTATGATTATTTTCACCTCATTCCAGTTCCTTTTCTTTATGAATAAGGCTGGATACAAGGTATTTTTCGTATTTACAATTCCAAAGATTTTTGTAATAATTCTGTAGTAATTTTCGGGTCTGCCGAGCCTTTTGATTTTTTCATGATTTCACCCATGAACATCCCTAAAAGCCCTTTTTTTCCTGATTTATACTCCTTAACTTTCGCTGAATTACTTGCTAAAACCTCATCAATTAACGTCTGCAAAGCATCCGTATTGCTTTGCTGAATTAGATTATTGGCTTCGGCAATTTGTAAAGGTGTTTTATCAGTATCAGAAATCATTGCTGGAAAAATCTGTTGTGCTGCTGCTGAAACACTTACTTTCCCATCGTCAATCAAATTGATTAACGCTCCTAAACGTTGGGGACTTATAGGTAACTGACTGATTTCTAAATTATTATCATTCAAGTGTGACTTTACTGTTCCCATAATCCAGTTAGAAACAGCTTTATAATTTTTGGTAAATTGACAAGTTTCCTCAAAATATTCTGCCACTTCACGGGTTTCTGTTAGAACATTGGCATCATATTCTGAAAGAGAATATTGCTTGGTAAATTTATCAAAAAGCTCCCAAGGCAAAGCGGGCATTTGACTCTTCACGGTTGAAATCCATTTCTCTGAAATTACCAAAGGCACTAAATCTGGTTCTGGAAAGTACCGATAATCATTCTGTGTTTCCTTCTCACGCATTCCCGATGTACGCCCCGTGGCAGGGTCGAAACTACGAGTTTCTTGGATAATTGTTATCTTGTTTTCAACGGCATCTATTTGTCTAACTATCTCATATTCAATTGCTTTCTGAATAAAACGCATCGAATTCATATTTTTGATTTCAACTTTCGTACCAAAGACTTTACTGCCCACCAACATTACTGAAACATTGACATCGCAACGCAAAGAACCTTCTTCCATGTTGCCATCACATATTCCCAAATAACGCACCAATTTGCGAACTTCAGTCATAAAAGTGGCGGCTTCTTCGGCAGATTTAATTTCTGGTTCAGTCACCATTTCAATCAAGGGTGTTCCCGCACGATTATAATCCAATAAACTATCCGTCGAACCGTCTGCATGAAGCGATTTTCCTGCATCTTCTTCTAAGTGAATATGATGGAAACGTACCCGTTTTTCACCCGTTGAAAGTTTTACGTCCACACCTCCACCCATACAAATTGGGGTTTTATCTTGCGTAATTTGGTATCCTTTCGGAAGGTCAGGATAAAAATAGTTTTTACGGTCAAAATGTTGATTTTCGGTAATTTTTGAATTACAAGCCAAGCCCATTTTTATGGCATATTCCACTGCTTTACGATTCAATTTTGGTAAAGTGCCAGGATGACCAAGTGTGATTGGTGATATATGCGTATTGGGTGAACCGCCAAAAGAAGCCGCATCCGCTGCAAAAATTTTACTCTCAGTTTGCAACTGAGCGTGTACTTCTAAGCCAATAACGACTTCGTATTTATCCCTAATTTCTTGTTTCATTGAGTATTTCAAAATATCTATTTGCAAAGATAATAATTTTAGAGGTCTGTTTATTTACTACAAATCTAAAATGGTAAGTCTTATCTGCATCTCATCTTGACTTTTTTCATATATTTTAAATCTTATTCCAACCGTTTTAATACAAATTGAGTCTTTATAAAAATGATATAGCAAATACTTCCATTGGAAACCGAAACACAGCTCATACAAGCCTGTTTACGAAATGACCGCAATGCCCAACACAAGCTTTATAATGCTTATGCAGGGAGAATGTTGGTGGTATGTATTCGGTATGTCCAAAATCAAGCCGAAGCCGAAGATGTTCTGCAAGAAGCATTCATTAAGATTTTTCAAAACTTAAATAAATTTAGGGCTGAAAGTTCCTTAGGTTCTTGGATAAAAAGAATAGTAATTAATACTGCCATTAATCAAATTCGGGCGGGAATACATTTCAAAGATATGAGTGATGTTCAAGATTATGAGAATCAAGTTACTGACAATCAGTCTGGTATAGAAGGAATACAGTTTAAGGAATTAATTGAAATGATTCAAAAGTTACCTAAAGGTTGTCGGACGGTATTCAATTTATTTGCCATTGAAGGTTACAAACATATCGAAATTGCCAAGATGTTGAATATTACGGAAGGAACATCAAAATCGCAATATTCACGGGCAAAAGCGATTTTGCAGGGTATTTTATCGGTAAAATAAAGAATGGGAAACACAACAAATAATTCTTTTGAGGAACAATGGCAAAAAGCCTTTGACGATGCCTCTTTGCCACCATCACAGGCGGTATGGGAGAGAATTGAATTAGGTTTAGAAAATAATATTCCACCCAAATCTGGGAATGAGTCTTATTATATTGGAGCTATTTCAACGGTTATTTTAGGAATTTGTTTGTGGTTTTTTGTAAGTCCGAAAGAAGGACAAAAGCAAACACAAATCATTGAAAATAAGATTGTTATTCCAAAAAAAAATATTGAAAAAGTAGAATCAAAAGTAGAAGAAAAACTCATTATTAAACCAAAAGAAAAAACACAAGTTAAAAATGTGATTATTTCTGAAAAACAGGAAATTATTCAATCAGATGTCGTTGTTGAAGAAGTAAAAGAACCTAAAAATCAAGAACGAGTAATTACTAATTCCATTGATTTTATGAGTCCAATTATGGCTATTAAAAAAATTAATTCTGAATTGGCAGACCCAACCATAAACGTACCTTTTGAAAATACGCCTTACTATGAAACACCAAAACCAAAAACTAAGAAAAAACCAATTTGGGATAAAGTTAGAATTTCAGGTGGAGTAGGGATTTACCAATGATTGTAATGATAATTCTTATAAATATACTATCATGAAAACACACATTTTAAAAATAGTACTTCTTGGTTTTGTACTATTTATGGGTTGTTCAAAAGAAGCAACTTTAATGCCCAGTGATGACGACCAAAAATTAACACGGTTAAGCAAAGAAATCGAAGAATATGCTAAAAATAAAGCTTGTTCTGGAGGAGATAATTGTCGCACAATGGCAATGGGAAGCAAGCCTTGTGGCGGTCCAACGAGTTACATTATTTATTCTTTATCAAAAACGGATGAAAA
>JACMRQ010000268.1 GCA_014376355.1 Arcicella sp.
CTAAACCTCTAAAATCTTTCTCGGCTAAAGAGATTCCTTTGTGAACACCCTCAATTACTCCTGCTCCAAAAGTATTCATTTTTGAACGGAACTCTAAGCCTAAAATACCTTCTCCTAAATCGTAAACGGTACTTTCGCCGTTTTTCCAAACAACATTGTCCGAAAGGTTTTCCAAAATAATAAATGATTCTGTGCCTGGAATTACTTTATAACTTTTGCTTGGAATGTCGTAATACAAACGTTTTCCACCTTCATTTTTATAAAACGTTTTTGCACCCGAAGCTAACATTTCATTGACCCATTCGGCAGGTTTCATGCCTTCGATTACCATTAATTCAATACCTTTTTCAACGCCGATGGCATCCCAAGTGGCAAACAAACCCATTTCCCAACCGAAACCCGCACAAATGGCGGCATCAATTCGGTATAATTCGTCAGAAATCTCTGGAATTCTAAAAGTTACGTATCTGAAACCATCTAAAATAGTCTTTCTATAAAATTCTCCTGCTTTGGTTTTATCGGCTAATAATACCGAAAAACGGTCTTTCAAGGCTAAATTTTTCGTTTTTTCAAAAACATCAAATTTTACTTTTTGGGAAGGTTCATATTCAAAGGTTTTAAGGTTTAAAGCTAAAATCTCGGATTTACCCCCCGCTCCTTTTATTTTCTTGTAAAATCCTTGACCCGTTTTGTCACCCAACCATTTATTTTCCTGTAATCTTTTCATCATTTCAGGGAGAATAAACGTTTCTTTCGACTCATCATTAGTCAATCCTGCGTAAAGATTATTCGATACGTTAATGGTGGTATCCAAACCCACAACGTCCGACAAACGGAATGTCCCTGATTTCGGGCGACCAACCACTACGGAGGTTAATTTATCAACTTCTTCCACCGTCAAACCCAATTCTTCGACCACTTTCATGGTTTTCATCATTGAATAAATACCCACACGGTTAGCGATAAATGCTGGAGTGTCTTTACATAAAACGGTTGTTTTTCCTAAGAAACGGTCACCGTAGTGCATCAAGAAATCCGTAACCGCAGGGTCAGTTACAGGTGTTGGAATGATTTCTAATAACTTCAAATATCTTGGTGGGTTGAAGAAATGACTACCACAAAAATGCTTCTGGAAATCCTCAGAACGACCTTCTGCCATTAAATGAATCGGAATTCCCGAAGTATTTGACGTTACCAAAGTTCCCGTTCTACGCAAAGCATCCACCTTTTCATAAAGCGATTGTTTAATGGCGAGATTTTCCACGATTACCTCAATTATCCAATCATAATTTTTAATTTCAACGAGATTATCGTCAAAATTTCCCAATTTGACACGGTTCGCAAACGACGGCGAATACAATGCCGCAGGGTTGGATTTGAGGGTATTTTGGAACGCATCGTTCACAATACGGTTACGCACCGCAGGATGTTCGGTGGTGAGTCCTTTAGCTTTTTCGGCATCGTTGGGTTCTCTCGGAACGATGTCCAAAAGTAAGACTTCCACGCCAATATTAGCAAAATGGCAAGCAATACGGCTTCCCATAATTCCTGAGCCAAGTACGGCTACTTTTCTAATTGAACGGTTCATTGTATTTGGCTTTCGGCTGTGAGCTTTTGGCATTCAGCCTTTAACGGATTAAAAGAAGAATATTATGAATGTAAAGGTAGTATTTTTTTAAAATGTTATGCAAGCATACTATTTTATTTTATGAAAATTTATTGAAAAAATTGTTTCTTTTATTTAATTAAATTGTCACCTGTAAAGATTGAAATTAATGAAACTCCGCTAAATCAGAATTATCATTGCTCTAATTATTAAGGTTTATTTTTTTATCCGTAATTTTGCACCTCAATTCCCATTTAGGATTATTTTAAAATGACTATTCAAGAAGAAATACACAAACGCCGAACCTTCGGAATTATCTCTCACCCCGATGCGGGCAAAACCACGCTTACGGAAAAACTCCTACTTTTTGGGGGTGCAATCCAGACGGCGGGAGCGGTAAAATCTAATAAAATCAAGAAAGGGGCAACTTCCGATTTCATGGAAATTGAACGCCAAAGAGGTATATCGGTGGCAACTTCAGTTATGACTTTTGAGTATAATAACCTCAAAATCAATATTTTAGACACGCCTGGTCACAAGGATTTTGCCGAGGACACTTACCGTACTTTAACGGCAGTCGATTCTGTAATCTTGGTAATTGACTGTGTGAAAGGTGTGGAGGAACAGACAGAAAAATTGATGGAAGTATGTCGGATGCGAAATACACCCGTGATTATTTTTATCAATAAAATGGATAGAGAAGGGCGTTATGCCTTTGATTTATTGGACGAATTAGAACAAAAATTGGGAATTAAAGTTCGTCCGCTAACGTGGCCAATTAACATTGGAATGAATTTTAAAGGGGTTTATAATCTTTACGATAAGTCGTTAAATTTATTTAGTGCGAATAAAACCAGAATTGAAAAAGAGGTATTAGCGGTTGATATTTGGTCGGAGGAATTGGATAAAAAAGTAGGCAAAAAAGATGCTGACCAATTGCGTGAAGACGTTGAATTAATTGAAGGTGTTTATGGCGATTTTGACCGTACCGCCTATCTTTCGGGTGAAATTGCTCCTGTATTCTTCGGTTCGGCGGTTAATAATTTTGGGGTTCAAGAGTTGTTGGATACCTTCACAGAAATTGCTCCCAGTACGCAAGCACGCCAGACAGATATACGAATAGTTGAGCCAGAAGAGAAGAAATTTACAGGATTTGTCTTTAAAATTCACGCTAATCTCGACCCTAAACACCGTGATAGAATTGCTTTTATGCGGGTTTGTTCGGGAACTTTTGAACGCAATAAATTTTATAAACACGTTCGGTTAGATAAAAATCTTCGATTCAATAATCCTTACACCTTTATGGCTCAAGATAAGGAAATTATTGAAGAAGGTTTTCCCGGTGATGTGGTGGGTTTGTATGACACAGGTAATTTCAAAATTGGGGATACCATGACCGAAGGCGAAGTCCTTCAATATCAAGGAATTCCCAGTTTCTCACCCGAAATTTTTAAAGAATTAATTAACCTTGACCCGATGAAATCAAAGCAATTGGAGAAAGGAATTATGCAATTAACGGATGAAGGTGTAGCTCAATTATTTCTACAACCTCAATTGGGAAATCGTAAAATTGTGGGAACGGTTGGGGAACTTCAATACGAAGTAATTCAATATAGATTAGAACATGAATACGGGGCAAAATGTCGTTTTGACCACCGTGATATATCAAAAGCTTGTTGGATAACTTCAGAAGATTCTAAGAAATTGGCGGAGTTTGTCAGACTGAAAGGACAAAACATTGCCCAAGATAAGGATGAAAACTATGTATTTTTGGCAGAATCAGATTGGATTTTAAGGATGAATATTCAGAATAATCCAGACATTCAATTTCACTTTACTTCGGAGTTTAAACGAGCGGTGGAAGTATAATAAAAAGAGGTCAGACAATTTTATTTGTCTGACCTCTTTTTATGAATTGAGTAAATAGTATTTTTAGAATTTAAATGCGATACCTATTCGAGCATTTGATAAACCTGTACTTCCTAATTCTACAAACCCTGCTACCTTATCAGAAAAGTAATATTTACCTCCAGCAAATAAATTAATGGCTAAACCATTGCCATAGCTATATCCAGAACCATTATAACTATCTGTCCAACTAAAAGAGCGGTATCCTAAACCTAAACCACCATAAATATCAAGTTTGTCATTGGTTACATTTAACAACTCATTAAAATGGTATGAACCTCTTGCTCCAACATATAATGATGTAAATCCAAGACCTGTGCCATAATTGCCTGAAGCATAGTCAACCTGTCCACCAACGCTAATCGCATCAGTTATTCCTACTTCAAATGAAGCTCCTAAAGGCAAACCTGTACTGTAATATGAGTTTATACCTATACCAAGATTCAACAATTTATCACCATTTTTATAAGCCTGAGAAAAGCCTTTAAATGAAGTGATTAGCAAAACTGCTAAGAGAAAGGAAAAAGTTAATAGTTTTTTCATGTTATAAAAATTTAAGGGTTGAAAAATTAATTTAATGAAGATTATTTTGATAGTCTTTAGAATATTTAACGTCGCAAATTAAATACTTTTTATAATGACAGCAAGCATAAATTTAGTAAGCGGTCATTATTATTTTGTATTCAGTTAATAATCTCGTTATAAAATTGCCTTTTTCTATTTTAAGCCCAAATCCTCTTGAATCGCTGAAACTTTCGCCTTTAAATTTGCTAATACAATTTCAAAGTCTTCGGGACGATTTAATGGGGCATTTACCGAAACGTAAAATTTAATCTTAGGTTCTGTACCCGATGGACGAGCCGAAACTTTTGTGCCATCCGCCAAAACCAATTGAATTACATTTGATGATTCCATGCCTAAACCAACTGGAATATTGGTAATTTCGCCAGTTTTGAGGTTTTTAGAAGTCAAATCATTGTAATCCAGAACCGTGATAGGCTCTGAACCTGCTACCGTTGTAGGAATATTGGCCCGTAAATTAACCATCATTTGTTGAATTTCTTCTGCTCCTGCTTTCCCTTTTTTTGTTAACGAAATCAACCCTTCATAATAAAAACCGTTCTCCATGTACATTTCCGTTAAGAAGTCGAACAATGATTTTCCATTATCTTTTGCGTAAGCGGTCAATTCGGCGATCATTGCACACGAGGCAATTGCATCTTTATCACGCACAGCATCACCGATTAAATATCCGTAAGATTCTTCACCCCCACAAATAAATTTTTCTTTACCCTCCAATTCACGAATAACGGCGGCAATATATTTGAACCCAGTGAGCGTGTTATAACATTTAACTCCCCGAGTTTCACACATTTTATCAATAATATTAGTGGTAACAATTGTTTTGGCTACAAATTCTTTACCCGTCAATTTGCCCGCTTTTTTCCAAGCATCTAATAAGTAATAAATAATCAAACTCGCCATTTGATTACCGTTCAGCAATACCCAATCGCCCTTCGGATTCTTTACAGCAGCCCCCACACGGTCGGCATCGGGGTCGGTGGCAATCACTAAATCAGCGTCCAATTCTTGGGCTTGATTCATTGCCAAAGACATCGCCTCAGCTTCTTCAGGATTTGGATAAATAACAGTTGGGAAATTTCCATCGGGTTCTGCTTGAGCTTCTACAACGCTAACATTTTCGAAACCAAGCAATTGTAACGCTTTTGGCACGAGTGTGATACCCGTTCCGTGAATGGAAGAATAGACAATTCGTAATTCCGACTGACGTGCAATTACGTCTGGATTAATGCAATTATTTTCAATTGTTTTTAAATATTGAAAGTCAATATTTTCACCAATGAGCGTAATTAATTTAGGATTTCCCACAAAATTAATTTCATCTACCGATTGAATTTTATTCACCTCCGCCACAATATTTTTATCGTGCGGTGCAACCACCTGCGAACCATCATTCCAATAGGCTTTATATCCATTATATTCCCGTGGATTGTGTGAGGCAGTAACCACCAAACCGCCCTGACATTTCAAATAACGAATGGCAAAAGACAATTCTGGCGTTGGACGTAAAGCACTAAACAAAAAAACTTTAATACCATTTGCCGAGAAAATATCAGCGGCAACTTGTGCAAAATAAGGAGAATTATTGCGTGAATCGTAGGCAATGGCAACGCTTGAGCCCTCGGGGTCGCCCAGACCAACAACTTGATTTATATAGTTGGCAAATCCCTGTGTGGCACTTCCAACCGTATATTTATTCATTCGGTTACTTCCTACGCCCATTTCACCCCGCATTCCACCCGTGCCAAATTCGAGGTCTTTGTAGAAAGAATCGGTTAAATCAGTATCCTTTTTATCATCTAAAAGTTTTTGGATTTTAGCTTTTGTATCGGCATCGTAATTACCAGTAAGCCATGCATTGATTTTTTTTTGGGTAAGAGCGTCTAATCCTGTGGACATATTTTTGTTTTTTCGTTTATGACTTTGAGATAATTTTTAGAGAACAAAGATAAAAACAATTTATTATAATGGATAAAGAAGTGCGATTTTAGTATTTGACAGAATAATATTCGGTATTTTCCAAAAAAATTAGGTTAAAAAAGAAGAATTTAAGTATTTTACGGTTTCAATTATAAACAAATGAATATTGCTGTTGTTTAATAGATAGTATAACACTATTGAAAATCTACCTCTCAAAAAATAATTTTGATCTATTATCCATATCAAGAATTAATATTTCTACAATTTTTTTATTATTCCCGTAATCTATTCGCATCCTTTTTTTACAAAAAAACGTATATTCACCACTGCGTTTAATAAAAAAAAGTTTTCAATAGAAATTGGTTGTATGGTAAATTTTCAAACTATTTATAGCATCATATTTATTCAATGTAACTTGACAAAATAATTACTTTATCAATTTTTAACAATTAACACAAAAAAATGAACATGAAAAGAAAACTACTGATGATTATTGGAATAATGCTAACAGCATTTTTTCAAATAATTGCACAAGACAGGGTGATTACTGGAAAAGTGACTACTGATGACGGTTCTGCTCTACCTGGAGTAAGCATAAGTGTAAAAGGAACTTCAAGAGGTACAACGACTGGTAGTGATGGTACTTATAAAATTAGTGTGCCAAATAATGCAATCCTTGGGTATAGTTTTGTAGGTTTTACAAAACAGGAATTTAAAATAGGAGCAAAAACGGTTGTCGACATTTCAATGACATCTGATGTTAGCGATTTGGAAGAAGTTGTTGTGGTTGGATATGGAACTGTAAAAAAACAAAATCTAACTTCGGCACAATCTAATATATCTGGAAAAGCCTTAGCTGACCGCCCAGGAGGGACTTCTTTTGAAAACCTTTTACAAGGAAAAGCGGCAGGTGTTCAAATTACAGCCGTTAATGGTCGTCCTTCTGGGCAATCATTTGTGCGTATTCGTGGAGAAGGTTCACTTTCAGCAGGTTCCCAACCATTGATTGTTATTGATGGCGTGGCAGTTGCGAATAGTGAAGCACAAGGTGGAATTAATGTTTTAAATACCTTAGACCCAAACCAGATTGAAGATATTCAAATTTTGAAGGATGCTTCTTCTGCGGCAATTTATGGCTCTCGTGGAGCTAATGGTGTTATGTTAGTTACTACTAAACAAGGAAAAAAAGGAACACCAAAGTTTACGTATTCTTATCAAGGTGGTTATTCTGAAAAAACACCAGACAATTTTTCAATGATGAATTTTGATGAAAAATTGCGTTACGAAAAAGAACAAGGATATACGAATGGATATTTCAATAATAATGGTGTTGATGATGTTACTAAATTAACGGATGCTCAATATCAATCGGAAGTTCAGAAATTGCAAGTAGGTAAAACAGACTGGTTTAGTACTTTATTACAGCGGGGAAAATTGCAAACCCACCGTTTAGGAATCAGTGGTGCTACCGATGCTTTTTCATACAACATTGGGGTTAATTCATCAAAAGTTGATGGTATTAGTAAAGGTTCTGAGTCTGATGTAAAAGCAGGTAGAGTAAATTTAGAATACAGAGGAGCGAAGTGGTTTAAAACGGGTACCAACATCCAGTTTGCAACTATTCAAACCAATGAACTTCGTGACCGTTATAACGTACAGAACCCTTTTTATGCGGTTTATACATATAATCCTTACGAACCAGAATATAATACAGATGGAACATACAATACAACCGTTAATGGGTTTAGTATATCAGAAGCAATTAAGAATAATCCCGAAAAACAAACAACTATTGTTGGACTAGGAAGCGTTTTTGTGGCTTTTACGCCTATTAAAGACTTGGAAGTACGTTCACAAATTGGTCTTACTTATACAGATTATTACCGTGAATCATTTATTAAACCAAATTCCATTCTCGATCAATACGTAGGAGATCCAACAGCACGTGGTTCAAAGACTGATAATGGTTTTCAAAACTTCAACTATGTATTTACGAATACGGCAACTTTCTCAAAATCAATTAACAATACCCATAATTTTAAATTATTAGCTGGTATTGAATTTACAAGAGACCGTGTGAGAAGTTTCTCATTAACAAGTAAAGGCTTTCCTTCTGATAAAGTAAATACTCAGGATAATGCTTCTGCACCTGTAAGTGCAACAACTGGTAAACAAGATTGGGCTTTATATTCACTTTTTGGTAGATTGAACTATGATTTCAACCAAAAGTATTTTATCGATTTCTCTGTTCGTCGTGATGGATCTTCTCGCTTTGGAATAAATAATCGTTATGGTTTGTTTGGTTCAGCCAGTGCAGGTTGGCATTTAGATAAAGAAGAATTCATTAAGGATTTAACTTTTATTAACTCCCTTAAAATTAGAGCCAGTTACGGTACAACAGGAAATGATCGTATTGGTAACTATACTTCTTTGGGATTATACCGTTATAATAGCTACGGTTTAACGTCGGCAACTTTACCTTCGCAAGTGGAAAACCCAGATTTAACTTGGGAAAAATTAGCCGCAACGGATATTGGTTTGGATTTTGCTATTTTCAAAAGCAGAATTACAGGAACAATTGACTTTTATAATAAAGACAATTCAGCTTTAATTTATGACCGCCCATTATCAAGAACAACTGGTTTTCAGATTAGAACCGAAAACGTTGGAGCCGTGCAGAACTCAGGAATTGAACTTGGATTAGGCTATAAAATTGTTCAAGGGAAAAATTTCAATTGGGACGTTAATTTGAATTATACTGTTAATAGAAACAAGGTAACTCAATTGACCGAAGATGAAGTGATTCGTACAGGAGGTCTTTCAAAACTTAAAATTGGACAACCAATTGATGTTTATTTTATGACTCGTTACGCAGGTGTAAATTCACAAACTGGTAAACAACAATTCTATTCAAAAGAAGGTAATATCACCGAAACATATTTAGCAAGTGATGCCGTAATTTTAGAAGGAAAATCTCGTTTAGCTACTCGTTTTGGTAATTTCAATACCAACCTTTCATACAAAGGGATTTCTTTGGGAATTGATGTTTATTATTCAGGCGGTAACTATATCTACAACTCACAATATCAAGATATAACTTCTGATGGACAAGGAATATCTGGAAATCAGGCAACAGATGCTTTAAATTATTGGAAAAAACCTGGTGACACAGGTGTTTTACCAGCACCATCTGGTATTAATTATACAACAGACCGTTATCTTCAAAAAGGTGATTTTATTCGTTTAAGAAATGTAACATTAGGATATTCATTGCCGTTAAATATCATTAAAAAGGCAAAAATGCAGAATGTGAGAATTTATGGACAACTCCAAAACTGGCTTTATTACGCATTCGAGGCAAAAGGAGATCCAGAAGTTGGTTTCGGACAAGCTGAAAGTGGTGGTGGACAAACCTTGGGTTTATTCCGTGGATATAGCTATCCAGTAACTCGTCAATTAACTTTTGGTATTGACATTACATTTTAATTTTTTAATCTTAGATACATAATTAATATGAAAAAATATATTTTAGCAATTGGTGTCCTATCTCTTTTGAGTGTAACAAGTTGCAATGAATCAGAACTTGAACTTGGACCCTACAATTCAGTAACAACTTCACAAGCATTTGATACTCCTGCAGATTTTGAAAATGCGGCAAGAGGAATGTATGCCCGTAATGTAGGAGGTTTATCAGGATTAGCTGGTGGAGCTTATTATGCAGGTTCATTTATTAGTTTGCCAGATATATTGGCAGATAATGCCATTATGAGCCGTACTGGTCGTTTGTCAAATCGTTTTTTCCATGAATGGCGTTATACAGCCGATGGTGCTTGGGATTTATGGACACAAGGTTATTCAACTATTCGGAGAGCTAACGGTATTTTAGTTAATATTGATAAATTAACCGCTGGAGTTGCAAAAGACAATGCAAAAGGTGAAGCATTAGCCGTGAGGGCATTAGCCCATTTTGATATGGTTCGTGTGTATGGTAAAGGTTTCGTACAAGCCTCGGACAATGATTTAGGAATACCTTTCGTTACTTCAATCGATCCCTCTTTGAAGCCAGCTCGTGAGACAGTTAAATCGAATTACCAAAAAATTGAGGCTGATTTATTGGAAGCTACAAAATTAATTGGTGTTGGAAATGGAATTTATCGTTTTAACAAATCGTCGGCTTTTGCTTTATTATCTCGTTTGTATTTATACAATGAGCAATGGCAAAAATGTGTGGATGCTGCAACTGAATCTTTAAAATTAAGCAGCAGCCCAGGCTCAATTACTAATTTTGCGGGTATCTGGAAAGATGCCAGTAATGATGGTGTTTTGTTGAAACTTCAAGTTGTAGATAAGGATGCTCTTTCTCCAGGAGTTGAATATAGTCAAAGTTCAGCATCGGGTGTTCGTTCAGAATATGTGATTGATTTTGATTTTTTACAATTATTTAAATCAAATGATGTTCGTAGAAATATTTACGTTGGTTCAAGTACATTTGGTGGTTTCAAATATAACAATATCATTAAATATTTTGGAAGAGCCACTGGTAACGCCAACGTTGTTGATCCAAAAGTATTGAGAGTAGCAGAGATTTTGTTGAATCGTGCGGAAGCATTAGCTCAACTTAACAAAGATGCAGATGCTTTGAAAGATTTGAATGCTTTGCGAGCGGCACGATACACAGGTTTTGTGGCGACTGATAATCAGGAAACAGGAACAGTTTTGAAGAAGGAAATTGAACTTCAAAGAAGATTAGAATTAGCCTTTGAAGGACATCGTTTCTTTGACTTGAAGAGAAAAGGTTTACCTGTAAACCGTTCTGCAAAAGGCGACAGATTTGATGGAACAGGTTTGACTTATGGTTTTAAAACTTTGGAAGCAACAGATTTTAGATTCCAATTGCCACTCCCAACCAATGAAATTCGTACAAACGCTAATATTGTTCAAAATCCTGGTGGATATTGAAATTTGATTTTTTTTTAAACGAAAAAACCTTTCTTATATATTTGAGAAAGGTTTTTTCGTTTATTTATAAATAACTTTGATATTTTAGTAATTTTAACTTAAATAGATAATCTAACGATCTACTAAATTAATAAAAGATGAAAAAAATATTACTTACTACCATTTTTTTAATGGGTTGTTTATCATTATTCTCTCAGAATGTTAAGTTAGAATCCATGCCTGGAACACAGATTGTGGATTACGCCCCTACTCCAGAACAGGCTAAACAAAGAGTTTTTCCGATGGGATATGCCAAAATGATTGAGGCACAATTAGAAGCAACTCGAAAATTGAATATCTCATCCCGAAAAGCAGCCCCAAATGCCACTAAATTTCAAGTATTTTATGAAGATAATTCAGGAATAACTCCTGCCGTAAAAGCAGTTTTTGAAAAAGCCGCTGAAGTATGGGCGAATGCTTTAAACTCTGATGTTCCTGTTAAAATTTTAGTACGATGGAGAAGCCTTGCCCGAGGTGTACTTGGTTCGGCAGGTCCTGCAACGCTTTATAGAAATTTTGCTGGAGCTACAAAAGCCAGAACTTGGTATCCAATTGCCTTAGCAGAAAAAATGGCTCACAAGGATTTGAACGGTGATACACAAGCAGATATAGTTGCACAATTTAATTCTGACCGTACTGATTGGTATTTGGGAACAGATGCAAATCCAACCAGAGCCCAATATGATTTATATTCAGTTGTTCTACATGAATATGGTCATGGTCTTGGTTTCACAGGAACCATTGGCGTTGACGATGCGGTAACGTTAGCTGGGTGGGGAAATAGTGGTTCAGCGGGCATTTTTGATAATTTTATTGTTAATGGTTCAGGTATTTCTATTATTGATACTAATGTAATCAAAAATAATTCAGCCGCTTTATTAACTGAAGTTAGTAGCAGACAATTGTTTTTAAGTAGTCCCATTGCCATCAAGAATAATGGTGGGCAAAAGCCTAAATTATATGCTCCTTCAAAATATGCGACTGGTTCAAGCATTTATCATGTCGATCAGGCAACTTATCCAATCGGCAGCAAGGATGCGTTGATGTCTCCTCAAATTGCCGCAGGTGAAATAAGCCGTGATATTGGCGGAATCGTTTTAGGAACATTTGCCGATATGGGTTGGGTGGGAAGTTCCATATTGCATGACCAATTAAAAGATAACGAAGATACTTCAAGAGACTATATTATTTCGGCAAAGGTTCTGGGAGATACTACTATAAAAGACGGTTCAATAAAATTACTTGTATCGACAACAACTAATAATATATCGGATGCAAAAGAGGTAATCACAACTAAGAAAGGAAACGAATATTCTTACACCATTCCAAAATCTAATGCGAGAAAACAAATTAGTTATTATTGGACTGGCGAAGATTTAGCGGGAAGAAAATTATTAACCCCTGCGGAAGCACCAAAAAGTGTGAAAGGATTTGATAGTTTTTATCAGTTTACTATCGGTGCTGATACTGTGAAACCAGTTGTATCGTATAATAACCTCATTTTTACGATTTATGATAATGATACTGATATAAAATTATCACAGGGACAGGCATTTGATAATCTTGGAATTGATAGTGTTTATGTTGAATATTCTGTTAATGGAGTTCCTCAAAAGAATATTCCCTTGACAACTGCTGTTATCAGTGCCGCTGATGACCGCTCTGTCACTTTTAATGGTGCTTTTAAGTTTATAGCTGGTCAAATTAAAGGTAACGATATTGTAAAATATAGAATTGTTGTCAAAGATAAAGCGAAAATTAAAAATATTAGATACGCTCCAGAATCAGGCTTTTATGAGGTTAAAGTGTTAAAATTATTTTCAGCAGTCAAAATATATACTAACAACTTTGATGATTCTGTGGAAGCTCCAGAAGATTTCTATTTGAAAGGGTTTTCAGTAATGCAGCCTGCTGGTTTTAGTAGTAAAAGTCTGAATTCAACTCATCCATATAAAAATGGCTCAGAAGAAGTTTTTCCAGAAGATGGAAATTTATTTACCAATTACATCTCTCAGTTGTTAAGACCAATTACATTAAGAAGTGATACGGCAAAAATATATTTTGATGAAATCGTATTGGTTGAACCTGGAGCGGAAGGTTCAGTTTATCCTGATCGCAACTTTTTTGATTACGTTGTAGTAGAAGGTTCAAAAGATGCAGGAAAAACATGGCAGGCTTTCCAAGCTGGTTGGGATTCACGAGATGATGTTGAATGGAAAAAAGCCTGGGATGCAAAAAATCTTGATAAAGACCAAAATTCTAAATTTGTTGGTAATCCAAGTCTTTTCAGACCGAGAACAATTAATATGTTAGAGTCAGGAGATTTTAAAGGTGGTGATAATGTTTTGGTTAGGTTTAGAATGTTAGCAGACCCTTTGGCTTTTGGTTGGGGCTGGGCAATTGATAATTTAAACATCCAATCGGGAAATCCTTATGCTATCAAAAAAGTAATTCCATTAGCCAGCGAACCCATAATCGAACAAACTGAATTAAAGTTAATGCCAAATCCAAGCAATACTGGACAGTTTTTAATGACCGCCAAATTTGCAAAACCTGTTGGGAATTTAACGCTTTCTGTTGTAACATTATCTGGGAAAGAAGTTTCTTCAATGGATTATCAAGGGGTTGGAAAAGAATTAAATCAGGTTATTGACCTTTCTCGCTTTGCGGGCGGAATCTACCTTATACGCATACAAGCAGGGGAAGAAGTAATTGTTCGCAAGGCAATTTATGTGAAATAGATTTTAACAGTTTTAGATAAAGGGTGAGAATGGTTTAAGGTAAGAATTTCAAATATTCTCCTTACCATCTCTTACCCTTTTTGTTTTTACTGTATCTTTGTTAAATAATTAGTCATTAGTGATTAAATTTCGAGTAATAATTTTGAAGCATATTTTCAAATATATGACCTAAAACCCACTCACTAAAACCTAAAACAAATAAATATGTCTTGGTTTAATAGAAAAGATAAGGGTATTTTAACCCCCACAGAATCCAAACGTGAAGCTCCCGATGGACTTTGGTATCAGTGTCCGTCCTGCAAAAAAGCGATGCACAGTCGTGAACATCGTTTATTAGCATATACTTGTGCAAACTGTAGCTATCACGAAAAAATAGGCTCTCAGGAGTATTTTGAGCTACTTTTTGACGAAACTAAATATACCGAACTCGACTCAATGTTGTCGTCTGCTGACCCTTTGAATTTTGTGGATACTAAAAAATATCCTGACAGAATCAAAGCTACAGAAAAGAAAACAGGCTTAAAAGATGCTGTCAGAACTGCTTATGGAAAGATGGAAGGTTCGGATATCGTCATTTCTGCGATGGACTTTTCATTTATTGGCGGTTCGATGGGTTCAGTTGTAGGCGAGAAAATCGCAAGGGGCATTGATTATGCTTTAGCTCATAAAATACCATTTTTAATGATTTCAAAATCGGGTGGTGCAAGGATGATGGAAGCGGGATTTTCTTTAATGCAAATGGCTAAAACTTCGGCAAAATTAGCCTTATTGGCAGAAGCAGGAATTCCTTATATTTCGCTTTTGACTGACCCAACTACGGGAGGGGTAACTGCCTCTTATGCCATGTTAGGAGATTTTAACATTTCTGAACCTGGAGCATTAATTGGGTTTGCGGGTCCAAGAGTTATCCGTGAAACCATCGGAAAAGATTTACCTAAAGGCTTCCAAAGTGCTGAATTCGTTCTTGAACACGGTTTCCTTGATTTTATTGTGGATAGAAAAGATTTGAAAGATAAGTTGGCTTCACTCTTGGGAATGTTAGCGTAGAAGGAGAAAAGCAAAAAATGAGGAATGGCAAAATGAAGAATATTTTTTTTCCTTTTGCCATTCCCCATTTAAGTTTTTTTTGCTGAGTTTATTCCATCTTTCCCCCTTTCTTACAACAAGAAGGCAATTTATCATATCCTGTCATTTCTGCAACTATCTCATCTGCATCATATCCAACTTCGGCAATTGATTTTTTGATTTTTTCTACGGATGTTTTCTTCGGATTAAACATCACAGTAACGACCTTATCTTTACTTTCAACATCTAAATTAACATCCGTAACTCCCTTCGTAAAAGCTAACTTTTTCTCAATCCGTTCTTTGCACATTTCACAAATGGCAGAGGTCTTAATTTTAACAGTTTGTGTCTTTGGCACATCAGCGAAAGTGATTACTGAAACCAACAAAAGGACAAATAACATTAGATTCTTTTTCATGATTTTTATTTTAAGTAATTGATTATTAGTTATTTATATTAATTTATGACAAGATTATCGAAACGTCTATATTATAGATTTAACAAGATTATTCCTATCAATACCATTAGCGAATTTTCGATGATAGTAACTGTACTCATAGGCAAATTAAATACTGTTCCCAGACAAGCACATTTGATTTTTCGTTTATCCACCACACTCTGAATTACGCCCAAAGCTCCAAAGCCCATAATAATAATGTCTGCCAAATATACGTAATTTAGCTGAAAATGGATTAAACAAAGTATTCCTAAACTCAACTCAATAAAGGGATAAATTTTACCATAAAAAGGCAATTTTGCTGCCAATAAATCATACATCTGAAAACTCTCGGCAAAGGCTTTTACATTCAATAATTTAAAGAATGAAAATACTAAAAAGAAGCCTGTCATAAAATTATGCAGGAACGTTTTAAGTTCAAAATACTCGAAAGCGTATATATCTCCATAAAATGACGTTGCAAAACTGACTACGGTTATAAATCCTACAATTAAAAATAATGGAAAATATTGATTTGATTGTGTTCCAGACGTTGAGTCGTTTAACCCTGATTGTCGATCAAGATTAGCGGTCGGATTAGCCATTAATCCATATTTTGAATGAGGTTTTAATATATCCAAAATCGTTTCTTGGCTAATTTTATGATCAGATTCAATCGTAACTGAATCATTAAAATGTTTTGCTACTACTGATTTTACATTTGGAATTTGTGAGAAAATATGCTGTATTTTATACTCACAGGCTTCGCAAGTCATGCCTGATATGTTGAATTGTTGGGTCATTTTGGCTTTCGGCTAACAGCAATCGACTGTCAGCATTTTAATAAATCTGTTAATTTATATACATCATTTAATTTTAAAAATTACTAAAAGCTGACAGCTGATTACTGAAAGCCAAAAGCTACTTACTTAATTTTAAATCTCAATCCTACGTAGATCATTCGTCCAATTACGGGACCCCAAACCATTGAGGCATCGAAATTTTTTCCGAAAGGGTCTCTTGCACCGATTATGGGGTCTTTTTGCGTAAAATTATTCAAATTTTCCCCACCAATATACGCATCAAATTTGTAGAATGCTTTTGTAATTTGGGCATTTATGTTTGAAAATGCTGGAGCAAAAACGGAAGGAGAAGTTAATGAGTGAACGTGTCCTTCGCTGGTATTGGGGATTCTCCTTGGACCATTCCATTGCCATGTAAAATCAAATTTCAACTTATCAAATTTTGTAGCATAAGCCAAATTCAGTAAAAGTCTATCTCGATTTACAAACTGTTTTGGCAATAAAGTCAATTCTCCCGTTGGCGTTTTCACATCATTTTGTACATCGAAAATTCTGTACGCCAATTTGACATCCATACGTTTCACGGGAGAATAATTAACTTCTGCCTGAAAACTATTAGAAAACGAACGACCTTTTAAATTATAAAAACGAACCAATTCAGAATTCTCCATATCCACGATTAATTGATTCTGAAAATCAGTTCGGTAAGCATCTAAAACAAGCGTACCTTTTTGTCCAAATAAAAAGAAATCTTTGCTCAAACTTAAACCAAAATTCCAAGATTCTTCAGGTCTAATTACCTCATTAACAGACAATTGTCTTGAATTTACGAGCATTCCAAAGTTCTCAGCAATCGCATTTGGCATTCGCCAACCCTTACCCGCACTTAAGCGTAAATGAGTATCCGTATTAATATCATACTTTAAATGTACACGGGGCGTAAATCGTGTACCGTAAAGATTATGAAAATCTACCCGTCCACCCAAAACAATTACTAATTTATCTGGAATTGTCTCAGTATATTCTACAAAAGCCCCAGGCACAGATTCCGTTCTTTTAAAAGTTGAATCAATGTATTTTTCGTTATAATCATCCAATAAATAACTCAATCCCGCTTTATATTGATGGTTTGTATTACCAAAAATGTTCTGGTAAATCAAGTTGGTATATAGGCTTTTTTCTGTCCCAGCATAGTTTTTAAAACCAAAAAACGAAACATTATCATGGTATAAACCATTAACTATCAATCCCAAACCCTCATAAGGTTTTGACTGGTATAGTTTAGCGGTTTTACTGAAAAATTCGTAGCGTTGGGTTTTACTTCCGAAACCGTAAAAACCCGTGTAAGTTCCCTTTGTGTCGGGATTAAAATTCACTTGCCCACCCGTTCTGTCTTCATAAAGAGCTTTTACACCAAATGAAGCCATCATTTTATCGGATTGATACTTCCAACGATTGATTCCGTTAAGTTGCGTATATAGCGGCAAATCTAAGAAACCATCATTATTTTGGTCTAATTTTGTTTGCAAAGTACTGGCGTGTGTGAGAAAACCAACCGACCATTTTTTATTGATTTTATGGGCTGAATTCAGATTCACCTCTGCCCTACCCTGATTATTTCCATAAAAATTCAAGTATAATTTTTCGGATACATCGGGTTTTGCTAATTCCACATTGATTGCCCCCGTCATGGATTCATAACCATTGACAACCGACCCCGCACCTTTACCTACATCAATGGAAGCCAACCACGTTCCAGGCAAATAATTAAGCCCAAAAGTGGTATTTAATCCTCTAATGGCAGGAATATTTTCAACATTAGTCTGTACATAATTTCCCGACAATCCCAACAACTGAATTTGTTTTGAACCTGTAACAGCATCAGAATAACTCACAGAAACAGAAGCATTTGTTTCAAAACTCTCTGAAAGGTTGCAACAAGCGGCTTTTGCAAGGGCTTTTGTGGTAATTATTTCAGTATGAATCGGATTCATCCTATCCATCGTTGTGGCTTCACTTCTAACAACAACTTCTTGTAAATCAGCATTTTGCAACTTCAAATATATTGTTACAAAATCTAAAGTATGAACCATTAAAGTATCAGTTTTATAGCCAACTGAACTAATAATTAACTCATGATTTTGCGGAGATTTGCTTAAAGAAAATTCCCCTTTTGCATCGGTTGAAGTACCATTTTTGGCATTTTCCCACCTTAAAGTTGCCCCAATTAAAGTTTCAGTTTTTCCATCAGCTTTCTTTTCAATTACAATTCCTCTGA
>JACMRQ010000269.1 GCA_014376355.1 Arcicella sp.
TCATGAAAAAAAATCTTATCCTTGCCAGTCTGGGTGCATTGTTATTTCTTGCCAGTTGTGCATCAAAAAAAGAGGAAGAAAAGAAAGAAGAAGTTACATTCCTTGTTACCAGTCCCTTAAAGAAAGACACTGTAGTTTTAGTTAACTATGTATCCCAAATTCGGGCCATTCAACACATCGAATTGAGAGCTTTAGAAAAAGGTTATTTGCAGAAAATTTATGTGGATGAAGGAAAGTTTGTAAAACAAGGGCAACTAATGTTTCAAATTATGCCCGCTATGTACAATGCAGAATTCAACAAAGCTGAAGCAGAAGCCAACTTTGCTGAAAGAGAATATCTCAACACGAAATCACTCGCTGATAGTAATATTGTTTCAAAAAATGAATTGGCTTTGGCAAAAGCAAAATTGAATAAAGCAAAAGCCGAAATGGCAATTGCTCAAGTTCATTTGAGTTTTACGTCAATAAAAGCTCCATTCAGTGGAATTATGGATCATTTTCAGGTAAGGCTTGGGAGTCTTGTTAATGAAGGAGATTTACTGACAACGATGTCGGATAATAGTAAAATGTGGGTCTATTTCAACGTTCCAGAAGCCGAATATCTGAACATTAAAACCAACCAGAATAAAGAAGATATGTTGCATGTAAAACTTTTGATGGCAAATAATCAGATGTTTAAGTTCCCTGGTATTGTTCAAACTGTAGAAGCAGATTTTAATAACGAAACAGGAAATATTGCTTTCAGAGCAACTTTTCCAAATCCAGAAGGACTTTTGAGACATGGAGAAACAGGGAGTATTGTCATTACGCAACCGTTAAAGTCGGCAATTTTGATTCCACAAAAAGCTACTTTCGAAGTATTGGAAAAGAAATATGTCTATGTGGTGGACAAAAACGATGTGATTCGGTCGAGAGAAATTAAGATAGCAGCCGAACTTCCAAACATCTTCGTTGTTCAAAGTGGTCTAAAAACCGATGACAAAATCTTGTTGGAAGGTTTACGTCAGGTTAGCGAAAACCAAAAAATACACTACAAATTCGTACAACCGAGTTCTGTTATATCACATTTAAGTTTATATGCCGAATAATTTTTTAATCTAAAAAATAAAAGATATGTTTAATCAATTCATACGCAGACCTGTTTTCGCCATTGTGATATCAGTCATGATTGTATTTGTGGGTTTGCTGGCAATCACGAAATTACCTATTTCTCAATTTCCTGATATTGCCCCAACAACTGTTAATATATTTATAGCCTACCCTGGGGCGAGTGCCGATGTATTAGTCAAATCTACGCTGATTACCTTGGAGCAGGCTATCAACGGAGTGCAGGATATGAGATATATCGCTACTGATGCAACCAGTGCTGGAGAGGCAACGCTTAGAATTATTTTTGAACCCGGCACCGACCCAAATGTTGCCGTTATCAGGGTAAAAACAAGGGTGGATCAGGTTATGCCACTCTTACCTGAATTGGTTCAGCGGGAAGGGGTTATTATTTCACCCGTTCAACCAAGTATGTTGATGTATGTCAATCTTTATTCTAAGGAAAAAAGTATTGATGAAAAGTTCTTGTTCAACTACGCAACCGTTAAAATGATTCCTGAACTACAACGAACCAAAGGGGTTGCAAGAGCTCAAATATTGGGTAGTCGGAGATATGCTATGCGGGTTTGGCTAAATCCAGAACGTATGCGTGCCTATAGCATCTCTTCGGAAGAAGTAATGAAAGCCATTGGAGAGCAAAGTATCATCGGTCGCCCTGGAAGAATTGGTCAAAGTTCTGGAATTGCCGCCCAATCACTTGAATATGTACTTACTTATAAAGGTAGATACAGTGACCCGAAAGATTACGAAGATATTATTATCAGAGCCAATGCCCAGGGTGAAAGCATTCACCTAAAAGATATTGGTAGAGTGGAATTAGGCAGTGAATTCTTTGATATTTATTCTAACCTTGATGGTAAGCCCTCGGCGGCAATCGTATTGAGACAAAATTTTGGGAGTAATGCTACTGATGTAATCAAACAGGTAAAAGAGAAATTGGATGTAATGAAAAAGTCTTTTCCGCCAGGAGTAGATTATAAAATCAGTTATGATGTTTCTAATTTTTTAGATGCTTCTATTGCACAAGTAATAGATACGCTTCGGGATGCTTTCATTCTGGTGGCCTTAGTTGTTTTCTTATTCTTAGGTGATTGGCGGTCAACTTTAATCCCGATTCTGGCGGTTCCAGTATCGTTAGTTGGGGCATTTTTTGTGATTCAATTTTTTGGTATTTCTATCAACTTGATTACGCTTTTTGCCTTAGTATTGGCAATTGGTATTGTGGTTGATAATGCGATTGTCGTTGTGGAAGCGGTTCATGCCAAAATGGAAGAAGACCATAATATATCCCCTTTTAATGCGGTAAAGAAAGTGCTTGAAGAAATTAGTGGAGCAATTATCGCCATCACAGCCGTAATGGTATCAGTATTCCTTCCCATTTCATTTATGTCGGGTCCAGTGGGCACTTTTTATCGGCAATTTTCTATTACGATGGCGAGTTCAATCGTGATTTCAGCCATAACTGCCCTAACCCTTACGCCCGTTTTATGTGCAATACTATTGAAAAATCATTACGGACATGAACAAAAGAAAAATTTTCTGACCAAAGCACTTGATAAATTTAACGAAGGGTTTAATAAACTCACGGGAAAATATGTGGACTTGTTGAAATTAATTGTTAGTCGACGCATAGTTACGTTTGGCATACTAATCATTTTTTGCTTGGCAACCGTATTTGTGAATAAAATTCTACCCGTAGGATTTATTCCCAACGAAGATCAAAGTACCATTTATGCCATCATCCAAACACCGCCAGGCTCAACCCTTGAAAAAACGAACGAAGTTTCTCAGCGGCTTCAAAAAATTTGTGAGGAAGTGAAGGGAATAGAATCAGTATCTTCTTTGGCAGGCTATGAAATTATGACCGAAGGTCGTGGTTCTAACGCAGGAACGTGTCTTATCAACCTTAAATCTTGGGGAGACCGTGACAAAAACGTGAAGGAAATTATGGAAGAACTCGAAGAAAAATCGAAAAACTTGGGTGCTACCGTAGAATTCTTTGAACCACCAGCCATTCCAGGTTTTGGTACTTCTGGCGGTTTTTCAATGCGTTTGCTGGATAAAACAACCGATACAGACTACCGTGAGTTTGATAAAATCAACAAAGAATTCATGGCTAATTTAGGAAAACGCAAAGAACTTACGGGCTTATTTACCTTCTTTGCTGCCAATTATCCTCAGTATGAATTGGAGATTGATAACAAGCTAGCAATGCAAAAAGGTGTATCTATCGGCAAAGCAATGGATAACCTCAATATTTTGATTGGTAGCACTTACGAACAAGGATTTACTAAATTCAATCAGTTTTTCAAAGTATATGTACAGTCTGACCCAGCTTTTAGAAGGCTTCCTACTGATTTGTTAAAACTTTTTGTCAAAAACGATGCGGGAGAAATGGTACCCTATTCTTCTTTTATGAGCCTTAAAAAAGGACAAGGTCCTAATGAAATAACTCGTTTCAATTTGTATAATTCAGCCGCCATTCAAGGACTTCCCGCAAAAGGATTTACCAATGCCGATGCTATACAAGCCATCAGGGAAGTTTCCGCAAAAACATTACCAAAAGGATACGATATTGCATTCGAGGGACTTTCTTATGACGAAGCCAGCCGAGGAAATGAAGCTCTTTACGTGTTTTTGATTGTATTAGCATTCGTTTATTTTGTGTTAGCAGCACAATATGAAAGTTTTATCCTTCCTTTTTCCGTAGTTCTTTCGCTCCCAGTTGGGGTATTTGGCTCATTTTTATTACTAAAATTGATGGGGCTTGAAAACAACATTTATGCCCAAATAGGACTCATTATGTTGGTAGGATTATTGGGTAAAAATGCCGTACTAATCGTTGAATTTGCGGTGCAGAAACGCCAGCAAGGAGAAACAATTTTGGATGCAGCCATTGAAGGTGCCAGAGTTCGTTTTCGTCCTATTTTAATGACTTCATTCGCCTTTGTGGCAGGATTGATTCCCTTAATCTTGGCAAGTGGTGCAGGAGCTATTGGGAATCATACAATCGGTGCTTGTGCCTTGGGCGGTATGCTATTCGGAACCATTTTCGGCGTGATTATTATTCCAGGACTGTACTACATATTTGCTACATTAGCTGATGGTCGCCACCTGATTAAGGATGAAGATGATAGTTCATTATCCGATGATTTAGTTCATTCAATTGACAAATTTTCACAACCAGTAGATGCAATATAAAAGAATAAAAAATACGTTAGTAATATTCGGAATATTATTAATGATGGCTTCGTGTGTGCCAAAATCGTTAATTCTGATTAATAAAAATGAAAATAAGTCAGTTCCTGAGCGTTTCAACAACGCTCAGGACAGTATCAATACCGCAAAAACGATTTGGAAAGAATATTTCACTGACCCCAATTTATTGGGACTGATTGACACCGCTTTGCGGAATAATCAAGAGTTAAATATTACTTTGCAAGAGATTGAAATCGCAAAAAATGAAATTGGATTTAGAAAAGGCGAATATAAACCTTTCGTAACGTTGGGCGGTGGCGTAGGCATTGAAAAAGTTTCTCGATACACCAGTCAAGGTGCCGCCGATGCTGCTACTGAAATCAAGGATGGTATTGCAACTCCTGAAATTTTACCCAACACTTATTTTGGGGCTTTTGCGAGTTGGGAATTGGATATTTGGCACAAACTTCGTAACGCCCAAAAAGTGGCAGCTACCAATTATTTAGCTTCAATTGAAGGTAAGAATTTCTTAGTAACCAATATCGTGGGAGAAATTGCCAATTCGTACTATGAACTGATGGCTCTGGATAATCAGTTGGATATTATTAAAAAGAACATTGTCGTTCTCACGAATGCCTTATCAATCATTAGACAAGAAAAAGATGCCGCAAAAGTGACAGAATTGGCAGTTCGGAGGTTTGAAGCGGAGGTGTATAAAACGCAAAGTCTTCAATATGATATTCAGCAAAAAATTACCGTAGCCGAAAACCGAATTAACTTTTTGGTAGGCAGATTTCCGCAACATATTCAAAGAAATTCTGAACGTTTTAATGAATTAATGCCGAATATGGTTTACACAGGCACTCCCGCTCAATTATTAGAAAATCGTCCTGATATCAGACAAGCTGAATTGAAATTACAAGCTGCAAAGTTGGATATTACCGTTGCCAGAGCCAGTTTTTATCCTTCTTTAAGACTCGGAGCAGCTTTGGGTTTTAGGTCGTACAATCCTTTGTTTTTAGCCAATCTTCCAGCGTCATTAATGTCATCGTTGGCAGGAGATTTAGTTGGACCGCTGATTAATAAAAACGCAATTATTGCGAGGTATAAAAGTGCAAATGCCAAGCAAATTCAAGCGGTTTACGATTACGAAAAAACCATTTTGAATGCTTACATTGAGGTGGCAAATCAGTTGTCGAATATTGATAACTTGGGGAAAAATTACGAAATGAAAAATAACCAAGTCCAAGCACTTACCGAATCTACAGCAATATCCTTAAAATTGTTCAAATCGGCGAGAGCAGATTATATGGAGGTATTATTGACCCAACGTGATGTCTTAGAATCAAGAATGGAACTTATTGAAACCCGTATGAAGCAAATGAATGTATTAGTTAATACTTACCGGGCTCTTGGTGGAGGTTGGAATTAATTGAAAGTACGCAATTGTACAAAAATATAATTTGACAAAATTCTTCTTCAAACGAAGCTGAAATTTGGTAAAAACTCACTTATATCTATCAGTGAGTTTTTGCCAAATTTTGTATAATTCAGCCTTAAAATAGCTTCAACGATTTCGATTAGCAGTTTTTACTTCTTCTCTCCCAACGAGAATTCTATAATTTCTCAAATCCAATTTTCTCACTCAACAATCTCTGCTCCGCCTTCATTGGTAGTTGAAAATCAATATTCCATCCCATCGAACTTGCCATTTATTTCAACATTACCAATGCTTGTTTCTTTACAATTTTGGGTAATTCATTGACAATAAGATTTAGTTTGCATGGTTTGCTTAACATCAGCTAATAAAGCAGTATATTCTTCATTCTTAAACATATTGAAAAACCCTTGGTCAATATCGTAAAATTTATAGTCTGAATCGGTACTCAAAATTTCGGGTTCAGGGAATTCTTTAATAATCATCATGCGAGTACTTTCCTGCCAACGAATTTTTACTTTGGTAAAATCGAAGCCTACCAAAACCATAGCTTTCGCCACAATCAGAGACTTTTTGTTTATCGTTATTAGTCCAAATAAAACCTCTTTTCAGAACTATGGTCATAAATTTTAGAAAAGTGTTCTTCTGCAAAGACCACTTTAAATACTTTTCTATCTTTTCCAATAACACGGTTGCTTCATTTTTAGTGAGTGTTCCTTTCTTATTGGTAAAGTCATTTTAGACCAAAAGAATACCGAAACCTGCGGCTATTCCAATCAAACACGAGATGATATTAAAGACTGATAACATGGGTTAAAAAGTTTAATAAACTAATTTTAAGTAAGTTATAGAATTATACATTTTATTCCATTTAAACAAGTATTAAATATCGGAAATAAATTAATAAACCAAATATAATTTGCCTTTTTAGAGAATTACAGTTGAGCTTAATATAGATTTTATTAGAAAAAATAGTAAAAAAATAGTAAATTAGAGGTCGAAATTAAGCAATTATTCCATATTGTAATTTCAGATAACCAATTAAAACATATTTATCTCATGCAACAACAAGGTTTACAAACATTTGACTATTTAGTATTCTTATTTTATTTCATTCTCGTATCGAGTTATGGATATTGGATTTATAACAAGAAAAAAGCAAAAGAAACCAACACACAAGATTTCTTTTTGGCGGAA
>JACMRQ010000270.1 GCA_014376355.1 Arcicella sp.
GATTAATCATTTTAAAGACGAAATGTCAATTTATGAGCATCAATATGGAGAAGAAAAAGTAGAGACAAAACCATTTGAAAAGTTGGATTTTCTGATGAATATGCCACACTATTCGACTAAACCTTTCAAACTTACCAGCGAAGAGATTACCAATTATACCGACGATGAAATGCGAGTTATTATTAATGAATGTATAAAGCATTGTTTGCGAGGTGATGTTTTTCAAATAGTGCCTTCACGTCGTTTCAGTCGTACTTTTGAAGGTGACGATTTTCAGATTTATAGAGCCTTACGTTCTGTAAATCCATCGCCGTATATGTTTTATTTTGATTATGAAAAATATCATATTTTTGGAGCATCGCCTGAAAAACAGATTGCGATCAAAGGAAATATGGCAGAGATTCACCCCATTGCAGGGACTTTCAGACGGACTGGTGATGATGAAAAAGATGCAGAATTAGCCCGTGAACTCTTAGCCGATCCCAAAGAATCCGCTGAACATGTGATGTTGGTGGACTTGGCAAGAAACGATTTATCCAGAAGTTCAGATGTAGTAAAAGTGGAAACTTTCAAGGAAGTACAATTTTATTCCCACGTAATTCATTTGGTTTCAAAAGTAACAGGTAAAATGACGTCTGGCGTAAATCCATTGCAATTAGTGGCCGATACTTTTCCAGCGGGTACACTTTCGGGTTCGCCCAAGCACAATGCGATGAGTATCATTAATCGCTTAGAAAACGTTAATCGCCATATTTACGGAGGTGCCATTGGTTACATGGATTTCAACGGAAATTTCAATCACGCCATTGCTATTCGTACTTTTATGAGTAAAAATAATACGCTTTTCTATCAAGCTGGCATGGGGGTAGTGGCAAAGTCAGTAGTAGAAACAGAAATGGCAGAAATAAAATTGAAATTAGGAGCTTTGCGAAAGGCTTTAGAGGTGGCAGTGGAGATATAATCGAAAAACATCCATCTACGCTATTTAAAAGGAGTTCACCCTAATTTAACTAAAATTTTAAAAAGGTAAAATAAATCTCTTGTTTTTAAAATTATATTCTAAATATGCAAAACAATAACTTTAATAAACCACAACAGTAACTTTTACTCCCTCCAAATATAAATTGGATGTGGGCAAAATCCCCCTTTGAAGGGGGTAGGGGGATGTAAAAGCGTGATAACCACAAAGTCATGAAAAATGAAATTATACCTTATAATCCCAAGTTAAAAGAACTTGCAAGAGAATTGCGAAAAAATTCAACACTTTCAGAGGTGTTATTTTGGCAAAAAGTAAAAGGTAAATCTTTCAAATATGAGTTTCATCGACAAGTTCCAATAGATAATTTTATTGTTGATTTTTATTGTCATGAGTTAATGTTAGCTATTGAAATTGATGGGAGTAGTCACGATGAGAAACAAGATTATGACCAAAATAGACAACTTATTTTAGAAGATTTAGGTGTTAAATTTCTTCGATTTGAAGACATGGATATTAAAAAGAAAATGTTTTGGGTATTAGAGGAATTACAAATTTGGATTGAGCATTATGAGAGTGGACAGAGTAATAACGATGCCGAAAACATCCCCCTACCCCCTTCAAAGGGGGATTTGCACTAATTCAAGTCAGACTTTGAGGAGAATAATGTAGATTATTTTTATATTACTTTCTAAAATTTATGCCAAAGAAAATAAAAATTTAGGTGAATAAAATTCATAAGTATATTTTAACTTCTTTTTCAAATACAAATTGAAAAGTGATTAAATTTCCCCTTTAAAGTGGGCAGAGGGATGTTTCCTTCGTAAAAACAAAAAAAATGAAAATATTAGTCTTAGATAATTACGATTCATTTGTCTATAATTTGGTGTATATTCTCAAAGAATTAGGTCATGATGTAGATGTTTTTCGTAACGATAAAATAGCGTTGGAAGAAGTTAAAAAGTACGATAAAATCCTTCTTTCTCCAGGCCCAGGAATTCCCGAAGAAGCAGGGATTATGTTGGATATTATCCGTGAATATGCTCCGACAAAACCCATTTTTGGGGTGTGTTTAGGACATCAAGCCATCGGTGAAGCCTTTGGGGCGAAACTGCATAATATGGGCGATGTCCTTCACGGCGTAACGACCAAATGTATAATTACTGACCCGACGGAAGTCCTTTTTCAAGGTATTCCAACCACATTTGACGTTTGTCGCTATCATTCGTGGACAGTTGTTCCTGAAACCATGTCCGCAGACTTGAAAGTCACCGCAATTGATGAAAAAAACTTCGTGATGGCAGCCGCCCATACTCGGTATGATGTGCGAGGAGTACAATTTCACCCAGAGGCCTATTTGACACAATTTGGCGTGAAAATGGTAGAGAATTGGGTAAAAATGTAACTCGATTCTCCAGAATCGAAAGAGATAAAAACATGAAAAACTACTTACAAAAGCGAATCTCAGGCGAAATCCTAAGTAAACAGGAAGCTAAAGAAGCTCTTTCCATTATTGCGAAAGGAGAAGCCAATAATAGTCATATTGCCTCATTTCTAACCACTTACATGATAAAACACATCACGGTTGACGAATTAGAAGGTTTCCGTGATGCCATGTTGGATTTGGCTTTAACGGTCGATTTGTCAGAATTTTCCCCGATGGATGTCTGCGGAACAGGCGGTGATGGGAAAGATACTTTTAACATCTCAACCACTTCTTCTTTTGTGGTGGCTGGGGCTGGTCAGCGAGTGGCAAAACATGGTAATCATGGGGTATCGTCGTCAGTGGGTTCTTCAACGGTTTTGGAATATTTAGGCGTGAAATTTTCCAATGATGAAAACTATCTGAAGACCAAAATTCAAGAAGCTGGAATCTGTTTTCTGCACGCACCTTTGTTTCACCCAGCTATGCGTTTTGTTGGACCTATTCGTAAAGAATTAGGCATGAAAACCTTTTTTAATATGCTTGGACCGATTTTAAATCCTGCTCAAGTTAAAAAACAAGTAACGGGCGTTTATAATCAAGAAATCTTAGGTATTTATGCAGAATTATTTCAAAAAACGGAAGGTAATTTTGGTGTTTTATTCGGTTTAGACGGCTATGATGAAATATCATTAACTTCTGATTTTGAATTAATCACCAACCGAGGCAAAGAGACATTTTCTCCCGAACAAATGGGTTTCACAAAATGTAAACAAGAAGATTTGCACGGAGGAAATAATGTGGAAGAATCGGCGAAAATTTTAATTTCTATTCTCGAAAATAAAGGCACAAAAGCCCAAACTGAAGTCGTTTTAGCAAATGCTGCGATAGCCCTGTATTGTGCCGATGATGATTTAAGTTTATCCGATGCTATTTTGATGGCAAAAGAGTCTGTAAACAGTGGAAAAGCCTTAAATTCGTTCAAAAAATTTGTAAAATAATGACCATTTTAGATAAAATAATTGCTCGAAAAATAGAAGAAGTTGCAGAGCGAAAATTGCAGGTTTCAATAAAAGAATTGGAAATGAAAGGCTATTTTGCTAAAATAACTAATTCCCTAAAAACCAGTTTGTTAAATCCTGCTTCAAGCGGAATAATTGCAGAATTCAAGCGTAAGTCACCTTCAAAGGGAATTATTAATGCCAATGTTATTCCCGAAGATGTTACCCGTGGATATGTACAAGCTGGAGCTGCTTGTTTGTCAGTTTTGACGGATATAGATTTCTTTGGAGGTTCAGACGATGACTTTTTGAGAGCCAGAAAAGCTAATCCAAGTATTCCGATGATTCGGAAAGATTTTATGATTGATGAGTACCAAATCATCGAATCAAAATCTTTGGGAGCAGATGTTATTCTTTTGATTGCGGCTAATCTTTCCCCTTTGAAAATTAGAGAATTAGGAAAATTGACCAAAGAATTAGGTATGGAAACGCTCTTGGAAATCCATGACGAGGAGGAATTAAATCGTAGTTTTTGTGAATATATAGACGTGGTGGGAGTAAATAATCGAAATCTAAAGAATTTCTCAGAACAAAACGTCAATGCCTCTCTGGAATTAGTCGATAAAATTCCTACTAATTGCATAAAAATTTCGGAGAGTTGTATCTCAAACATTGAAACCATAAATATATTAAAATCAGTTGGTTACAAGGGCTTTTTAATGGGAGAAATTTTCATGAAAACAGATAATCCAGCGAAGGCTTTGGCAGATTTAATTACTGGATTATAACAATAACTATTTGTTGTAAGTTCTTACATTATTAACAATACATTCATCAAGCAATTAAGCAATAAGGGCTACGAACAATCTACTGATTTTTCAGTAAATTTGTTTATAAATATAGCCACCCATCAAGAATATGAGATTAAAAGTCTGCGGTATGCGAGATGCGGAAAATATCCGTCAGTTATTAGCCATTCACCCTGATTACATGGGCTTTATTTTTTATGAAAAATCAAGTCGATTTGTTGGTGAAGAATTAGATGAGGATTTATTGAAATCCTTTCCCTTTACTACTCGGAAAGTAGGTGTTTTTGTGAATGCTACAGCAGCTTATATCTTAGAAAACTATAAAAAATATGAACTTGATTATGTTCAATTACATGGAGAAGAGTTACCTGATTTTTGTAAAAATCTGAAACATAAAGGCATAAATATTATCAAAGCCTTCTGTGTTGATGAAAATTTTAACTTTGGCAAACTTCAAAATTATAAACCTTACTGCGATTTCTTTTTGTTTGATACCAAAGGGGAACAAAGAGGGGGTAATGGAACATCTTTTGATTGGAGTATTTTAGACAAATATGACAATGAAAAGCCGTTTTTTTTGGCGGGGGGAATTGATTTAGAAAATGCTCATAATGCACTCGAAATCAAGGACTTAAAAATACATTCATTGGATGTAAATAGTAAGTTTGAAATCAGTCCAGCCTTGAAAAACATTGGTAAGTTGGAGGAATTAATGAGTATTATTAAACCTGAAATGGTGCAAATATAAAAATATTTTAAAAAATGACTACGATAACAGAATCAATTTATAACGTAAACGAAAAAGGATATTACGGACAATTTGGTGGGGCTTTCATTCCAGAAATGCTTTATCCAAATGTGGAAGAATTACGAGTTTCTTACTTAAGTATTATCGCTGAACCTGCTTTTCAAGAGGAATTTCAAGCACTTTTGAAAGATTACGTAGGTCGTCCAACACCCTTGTTTTTAGCGAAGCGTTTATCGGAAAAATACAATACAACGATTTATTTAAAACGGGAAGATTTATGTCATACGGGTGCCCATAAAATCAACAACACAATTGGACAAATTCTGGTTGCTAAACGGTTGGGGAAAAAGAAAATCGTGGCTGAAACTGGGGCGGGTCAGCATGGAGTAGCAACAGCAACAGTTTGTGCTTTAATGGGCTTAGAATGTATCGTTTACATGGGCGAAATTGACATTGAACGACAAGCTCCAAACGTAGCACGTATGAAAATGCTTGGGGCAGAAGTTCGTCCTGCGATGAGTGGTTCAAAAACTTTGAAAGATGCGACTAACGAAGCCATGCGTCATTGGATAAATAATCCTGTAGATACGCATTACATCATTGGTTCGGTGGTTGGTCCTCATCCGTATCCTGACATGGTTGCGAAATTTCAATCGGTTATTTCGGAAGAAATTAGATGGCAATTATTAGAAAAAACGGGTAAAGAAAACCCAGATTATATGATTGCGTGCGTAGGCGGAGGCTCTAATGCGGCCGGTGCTTTCTATCATTTTTTAGATGATTTAGATACTCGGTTAATTGCCGTTGAGGCAGGTGGACACGGGATTACTTCTGGTATGTCGGCAGCAACAACTTTCTTAGGAAAAATGGGAGTTTTGCATGGGAGTAAAAGTTTATTGATGCAAACTAATGATGGTCAAGTGGTTGAACCTCATTCAATTTCTGCGGGTTTAGATTATCCAGGAATTGGACCGATGCACGCTAATTTATGGGAAACAAAACGAGCAGAGTTTTATGCTATTACTGATGAAGAGGCATTAGCATCAGCTTTGGAACTTTCACAATTGGAAGGTATTATTCCTGCCCTCGAAACGGCTCATGCTATTGCAGTTTTGAAATATTTGAATGCAACACCAGATGAGACGATTGTTATTAATCTTTCGGGACGGGGAGACAAAGATTTGAATACTTACATGAAGCACGTTTTATAGAAAATTTCTAAAAATTATAGTTGGTAAATAAAGGCTTCGCTAAAGTGAAGCCTTTATCTTTTGCTTAAAACCTCAACCATTCTCCTTTCTCCCGCATCACTTGCTCAATCACATTTCTAACTGCACCTCTCCCTCCATTTTTAGGCGAAATATAATTGGCAATTTCCAGAATTTCATCGCACGAATCAGCAGGACAAGTAGCAAATAAATTTGGGCGAGACATTACTTCATAATCGGGTAAATCATCTCCCATATACAAAATACTTTCTTCCGAAATGCCCGAATTAGCCAACCAGCCTTGATAAATTTCTAATTTGCTTTTCCCTCCCGAACCCATGAAAACATCATGGATTTTGAGACTTTGTAGTCGTTTACGTATGCCTTCATGTTTGCCTCCCGTGATGACACATATTCTGTAACCTGCTTCTACTGCCCGTTCAAGGGCGTATCCATCACGGATATAAAAAGTGCGATAATGTTCGCCAGTTTCTAAAACATGGACATTTCCATCGGTCATTACGCCATCAATATCGAAGACGAAAGTGGTGATGTTTTTTGGGAATTTTTGTTTCATGGTGTTATTTATTCTTTAAAATTCCCTCCGACAAAACCCGATAAATTTGCTGATAATCGGGTTGTTGTTTCAAGAAAAGAAGATGTTGGTTAATTATTTTGTTGTCACCTCTGCGGGCGGGACCTGTTTGGGCTTTGAATATATCATCTGAAGCCATTGCCTTGCGGAAAGTTTCGTTGATTAATGGCTTCAAAAGGTCAAATTCTAAGTCGTTATCTTTCACAATTTCTTGAGCAATTCCCCAAAGATGATTGGTGAAATTACAAGCAAAAACTGCCGCTATGTGCAGTACACGCCTTTCTTCGGAATTAACCATGTAGGTAATATCTGAAATATCCTGCCCCAAATCAATCAATGCCTTTTCAACCGTTTCTTCATCAGATTCGATACAAATCGGTACTTCTGAAAAGTCTATCTTGAAGTTTTTAGTAAAGGTTTGTAAGGGATAAAAAACGCCAGTCATAATTGAAACATCATTGTTAATTCTTAGCAATTCGTCCAATTCTGCCAGTGATTTACTGCCCGACGTATGAACCAACATTGAGCCTTCGGGAAGGACTAATTGTTTAGCAACTTCCAACATAGAATCGTCGGTTACGCACAGGAAAAAAACTTGGGCAATGGATTTTGAAAAGTTTAAATCTTGCTGAACTTGGGCGTTGTATAAATGTTTGGTGAGGTCTTCAGCATTATCTATATTTCTACTAAAAACTTCCTCCACGCCATGCCCTGCATTTTCGAGTGCTTGTGAGAGATGCCACGAGACGTTTCCCGCTCCGATGAATGATATTTTCATTTAAAAATTTGCTCGTAAGTATCTACATTAAAACCCATTACTACAATTTTGTTGTTTTCAATAATGGGACGTTTTATCATGGAAGGTTTTTCCATTATGAGTTTTGTGGCAGAAATTTCGTCCGTAGCTTTTTCTTCTTCCGACAGTTTCTTCCAAGTTGTTCCCGCCCGATTGATGAGTACGTCCCAAGGTTTTTGAGTAAGCCAATCTTGAATTTTACTTTCCGAAACGCCCATTTTTTTGTAATCATGAAACTCGTAAGGAACGTTATTTTCGGTAAGCCAGCTAAAGGCTTTTTTCATGGTATCACAATTTTTGATGCCGTATATTTTGTACATAATTAAAAGTTGATAAGTTTTAGGTTGATAAATGTATGATTCATAAGATATACAAAATACTACAAAGGTATTTCAAAATACCTTTACAATTTAACCCGCCGCCATTTTATTATACCGATTTCGATATTCAATTGAGGGTATTCCTGTTACTTTTTTGAAGACATCTCTAAATTCTTTGATAGCATTTTGCACGCTACTTTGAATAATGGAAATAGTAAAGTTAAGCATCAAAAAAAGGCTCTCTGTATGACACAGAAAGCCTTTTTTTAATACTACCAAGCCACCGTAACGGCTCCTTCTTTTCGTTGAATCCCTCGCTCTGGGAAGTATTCGGGGGTATAGGTAATGACCCACGCAAAGGAATCGGGTTTCACTAAGGTTCCTTTATATTTTCCGTCCCAACGGTCTTCGGGAGTTTTGGAAGTAAAAATTAATTCTCCCCAACGATTATATATTTTCAAGTCAAAATCTCTAATGTAAAATGGAAAAACTTGGAAATTATCGTTACTATTATCCCCATTTGGTGTGAAGATAGTCGGCACTAAAATACTTGGGTCGCAACGGTCAATGACAAGTGTTTTACTGGTGGTTGAACATCCTACAGAGTTGGTTACAAGAACCGTATAAACTCCAATAGATGATACAGAAATTTGCTTAGTCGTTTGTCCAGTTGGATTCCATAAATAGCTCAATCCAATTCCTCCACCTGCATCAATTTTCACTGGCAAATTGGCAGGAATACAAAGCGGAATTTCGCCTCTTAATGAAACATAAGGTATAGGTAGAATATTTACAGAAATTGTATCTGTAATACGGCAAAGGTCTTTTGTAGCCGTCAAAATATATTTTCCAGATTTATCAGGGAAAATCGTTGGCGAATTTTCCCCTGTATTCCAACGATAGCTTATTCCTGTTACGGGTGTAACACCGATAAAATCAGTTGCTCCTCTACAAATACTTTTGTCAAGACCTAAATTGATAATTGGAGCATCCAGAACAGTTATTTCCTTGTTTGAAACACCTGTACAACCATTTTGCGTTAATTCATATTTTACTGCATAAACTCCAATGGCAGATGCCCTAAATACGCCCGTATTACTTACATTTGAACCTTGCCAAGTTCCGCCTGCTGGGCTACCAACCAATTGCGTAGTAGTTGGCGTTAAACACAAACGGCTCGGAGCGGTTAAACTTACATTTGGCGAAACCTTGAAAACGACATTCGTTTTTGCCGAACTAATACATTTTCCATCGGTTGAAGTAATCGTAACCGTGTACGTTCCATTTTGAGTAACGTCGATGTTTAAAGTGATTGCCCCTGTACTCCATTTGATGCTACCGTCAGTATAATTTAAAGGACTTAGGGTTATTTTTTCACCTTCACATTTACCCATCGGGGCGGGTAAGAGAGAAATGTCTGTACGAGGAATTTTGTTTAATTTTATATCATTACTAATAAACTTACAACCACTATTATCTTTAAATTCTATATAATAAATGCCTTCAATTAAGCCTTTAATCGTATATTTTCCAGTAGATACAAAGATAGAAGCCATAACTCCTTGCTTCACAATAGCATCATTATCTCGCTGACGAAGCGTAAAATCTATCGGTCTGAATTGGCTATTTGCGGCTACGTTAATATTAATTGCTCCATCACTTATGCATGTAACGGGTGAGGGAATGAGGGTGATATTAGCATTGGGTGTTGCCGTAGCATTCAATATAATATTAACAGAGGTATCACAAGATAAAGTGCTTTTTATGGTAACTCTGTAACTTCCCGTTGTGAGATTTGTAATACCGTTTGAAGTTGCACCTGCAATCATTATTCCATCCTTAAACCAAGAAAAATTATAGGTATCGGTGGGAGAAAAATTTAATAGTTGAATCGCTCCATTATTCGCCGTACAGCCTGTAGGAGCAGTTTTATTAATTAAAAATGATGTTCTCGGACGTACTCGTACATTGATAGTGTCAGCCGTTTTACAGGAGATAGTACCGATAAGTGTTGTCACAGAAACAATATATCTTCCCGCCGTTGAAATGATAATTTTTGCGGTTGTTGCTCCCGTACTCCATAAATAAGTAGTGCCAGTTCCACCCGTATTTGAGGCATCCAAAACAAGAGGAGAGCCCTTACAGATAAGCGTATCGGGACCTAAATTTAAAGGTTTTGCTTGGGCAAGAACCACTTTAACGGAGTCAAAACCAAGGCAACCTCGGTTCTCAACTACTACAATATAACTACCTGATTGTTTGACCACTAAAGTTTTTAAACTATCTTTCGGAAGGTACTTCTTATCTTTAAACCAGAAATAATGGGTACTATCTAATTTTTCTTTCGAATCGAGCGTCACCGTGTTCGCACACAAGTTTAAAGCGGGACCTAAATTGGGTTTAGGTAAGCGTAATATTTCAAACGGTTGGGCGGGTAACATCGTGTCAGACTTGCAACGATTACCCATATTTACAACCACATAATACTTACCAGGCTCAGTAAATGTATAATTAACCTTCAAACCTTTATCTCCTTCACCTCCCTGAATGGATGCAACGGGTGAGCCAACGGGTTTTCCATCTTTCGGAACTTCTCCCTTATAAAAACGCCAATCAGTTTTGACATTTTTTAATTTATCACCGCACAAATGATTTGTTTGGAATGAACTTGGAGAACCTAAACAAGTATCTCCCGCCATGATTCCTACACCTTCATTTTTTGATTCATTTACATTGTAAGTGGTTGGTAGTCCTAGTTGGCTGGTTTTTCCATTCAAATCAAAACCTTTTCGTTCATAATAATTTTTCGTTAAACTTTTAATAGAAATAGTATCATTCGGTAATTTGATAACTCCCAAAGTTTTACTCCCTTGAATGGCGATATAAATTTTACCATCTGGAGCTAATTGAATGGCACCATAATATTCTTTTTTGGAAGAATCGAGCTTAATTTTAGATTTAGCAATTACGGCAGAATCCTTATCAGTTATATCAAAACGCAATAAAGATGAATATGAACCAGGTTTTTTGACACTATCCGCCTTCATCGTGGCAAATAAAGTTTTGCTATCGGCCGAAAACTCAATGCCATAAACTGTGGGCGGAGCAGGTCCTAAATCAATAATTTTTTTATTGGTAATTGCTCCAGTGGAATCTGCAAAATCATATAATTCAATTAAATTTCTTTTCCCTCCCGGAATAGCAACGGCAAATTTTCTGCCGTCTTTTGATACTTTTATATAACCTTCACCTTTAAATGTACTGTCAATTATTGACCCAATTGGAATAGTTTTTGAAATAGAAACGCCATTTTTTGTCACTCTTCGTAACCGAATAATATTCGTTCCATAATCATGGGAAATTACCCAATAAGTTGAATCTTTTTTAACGAAATGAGAAATTAATTGCTCTGTCGCTGGGGCATCATCTAAAACTGTATTTTCCTCGATGACTTTACCTTGTCCTTTGTTTTGACGAATATCAACAACGCTATAACTTAACTGTTTTTTGCCGTTAATATCAGAAGTCGTAAAAACATAATATAACGATTGACAACCCTGACAGCTTGGTTGAGGCACAATAATGGCAGATTGCGTAGATACATTGCTACCTGCCAAAGAGTCTTTCCCAATGAGGGAAGCCATTTCCTTCCCATTTTTATCATAAATCTTTCGCCCATCCGTATAAAACAATAAATTTCCGTTTTTATCTGCAATTGTGGAAACCCCTTCTTTCGTATCTATTTTTCCTTTTGTATCCGCTGTGGCAGTTGAACCGGAAAACTTTATTCCTGCATTATTACCAAAATACCAATAAGTCTCAGGTGGTTTTGGAGGTGGAGGAACGCATAATTTTACATTGATTTTATTCTGAGCTGAACATCCAGTTGTCGAATCCGTAACTTGCACTGAATAACAACTGGTAGTATCTGCTCGAAGTGTTTGAGTTGTATCACCCTTCGGAAACCAAATGTATTTATACTTTGGATCTGCCGCACCATTTTTATAAGGGTTAAGGGTTAAGAAGTCGCCTTTACAAATGGTAGTATCTTGCTGAGAAGGTGAATTTCCTAAATAAAATGGTCGTGGAGGATTATTTATCGTGATTGTTTGGGTATAAACTACTGGCAAACCGGCTTCTGTTCGGGTGAGTCTAACGATTTTAGGACCAGGCGTTGTATATAAATGGACGGGGCTTTTTAAAGTTGACGTATTTTTTGCAGCACTCGCCACATCGCCAAATTCCCATTTCCATGCAGTAGCTGGGGTCTTAAGCGTATCTCGAAAAGTGGTTGCTGATGTTGAATCTCGACATTCGGGCAAACACGTTTTAGTAACTTTAAATTGTGCATACGAATTCACGGAAAGTCCCCACAATAAAATAAGCGTGGAGAAAATCAAAAAATATGGTCGTATGCTACTAAATTGTATCATTATTTCGTTTCCTTAAAACATAGACATTTTGTTTATCAAAATGGTTGTGTTGCTTATTTTAATGGCATTAAATTTGCGTGTTTTACAAAATTACAAGTATTAAAATGCTTATAATCCTTTCAAATTAACGTAATTTAAGCCTAAAAAATTTTAAAGATCATTAAATTATACAATATTAGATTAGATGATTATATTCTTAATAAGTAGTGTATGTCAAAAGTTAAACCGTTTTTAAAATCTGAAATTAACTTTATCCCTAATGAAGATGCTAAAAAAAGCTCTTATTACCATGTTGCAAAAAGGAATTTTATTGATATTATGCGTATTCTCTTGGACTTTTGCCCAAGCCCAAGACCCTCAATATTCTCAATTTTATGCTGCTCCTTTATACCTAAATCCAGCCTTTGCGGGTTCGGCAATGGCTCCACGAGTAAATTTCAACCATCGAAATCAGTGGCCATCCTTGAGTGCTAATTTTGTAACATCCTCAATATCGGCTGATATGTACTTTGATAAATTCAATAGTGGGGTAGGAATTCTTTTGACAACTGACCAACAATTTACGAATTTAAAAACTACCGATATTGGGGCAATTTATTCTTATCACCTAAAAATCAGTGATGGATTAACTGCTAAATTGGGTATGCAAGGTTCGTATGTGACAAGAGGAATTAATTTTGCCGATTATACTTTTGGCGACCAAATCAATAGCTATTTATCAACAGGAACTTATCCAAGAGTTTCAAATGACCAAATTTTGCAAGGGGGAAATAATCTTTCGCCACAATTGAAATACTGGGATTTCTCATCAGGTGCTTTGGTTTATTCAGACCAGTTTTGGATTGGAGCTTCGGTGCATCATATCAATCAACCATCACAATCTTTTAATGACAAAGACGCTCGTTTACCTTTCAAAATCGGGATTCAAGCAGGTTATAGAATTCCTTTGGCAGATTATGTGATTGGGAACAATTTGGGAGATGCCATTGAGCGAGAGAAAAGTATTACACCCGTGATTCATTATAAAAAACAAGGTGCATCTGATCAATTAGATGTTGGGGCATATTTAACCTATTCACCGCTTGTTTTAGGGGCTTGGTACAGAGGAATTCCTTTGAAAAGTTATACCAAAGATAATGTGAGTATTATTAGCCACGATGCAGCGGTATTTTTGGTGGGTTATCGTCAAGATAATTTCTCGATTGGGTACAGTTATGATGCCACGATTTCAAGATTAGGTTCAACGGGTGGAGCTCACGAAATATCCTTGTCATACACCTTTTCGGATTGGATAGAACCGAACAGACATGCTCGTCCACGAAAGGGGGAGTTGAAATGTCCAAAGTTTTAGACAAGAAGGGGTTCAAGGAGAAGTGAGAAAGGGAAGAAAAAAGAAAGGAGTTAAGAATTTCAAAATTCTTTTCTTATCCCCTTTCTTTCCTTTTCCCTTTCTCCTTTTCCTTCTTTGAAAAGTGCCTATAAATCGTTAAATTTGTTTAAAATATTATTCATTACTCAACATTCTAAAAAATACCCCCAATTGACATTTCAAGATTTTAACTTTGACGAAAAATTATTAGAAGGTTTATACTCAATGGGTTATAGCAAACCTACACCCATCCAAGCACAAGCAATTCCACTTATTCAGACTAATAAAGATTTGATTGCCTGTGCTCAAACAGGTACAGGGAAAACTGCGGCTTTTTTACTGCCCATTATTAATAAAATTATTCGTTTGCCTGATGAAAAAAGAAGGTTAAATACGCTTATAATCTCTCCTACTCGTGAATTAGCAACACAAATTGATAATCAAGTTGAAGGTTTGGGATATTTTACGGGCGTGAGTTCAATTTCGATTTATGGTGGAGGAGATGGTAATGCGTGGAATCAGCAAAGAAAGGCTTTGGAAGAAGGGGCGGATATAATTATTGCTACTCCAGGGCGACTCATTGCGATTTTACAAATGGGTGTAATTGATTTCTCACAGCTTCAACACCTTATTTTGGATGAAGCCGACCGTATGTTGGATATGGGGTTCTTTGATGATATTCTAAAAATTATTAAATATATCCCTGCCAAACGCCAAACGCTTTTGTTCTCGGCAACAATGCCTCCCAAAATCAGAAAATTAGCGCATAGCATTCTTGTAAATCCAGAACAATTGAATATTTCCATCTCGAAACCTTCGGAGGGGATTTTGCAACAGGCTTATTTGGTTTACGATGCTCAGAAGATAAAATTATTGACCCATATCTTGAAAGAAGGAAACTATGGCAGTGTCATTATATTTGCTTCAACTAAAGAAAATGTCAAGAAATTAGATGTAGAATTAAGACGTATTGGTTTGAAAACGAAGGCTTTTCACTCGGATTTAGAACAGAAAGAGCGAGAAGAAATTATGCGAGAATTTAAAGGAAAAACGTTGCAAATACTGATTGGAACGGATATTCTCTCTCGTGGAATTGATGTAGAAGGTATAAGCTTGGTTGTAAATTTTAATACTCCTCACGACCCAGAAGACTATGTTCACCGTATAGGAAGAACGGCGAGAGCAGAAACAACAGGCACAGCTATTACATTTATCAACGACAAAGACCAACGTAAATTTGCTGCAATCGAAGAACTTATTGAAAAGGAAATTCCAAAACTTTCATTACCCGCAGGTATGGGCGATGCACCAAATTACCAACCCGAAAAGCGTGTAAGTTCTGGAGATTTTCATAAGAAGAAAACATATCATAAAAAGAAACCTGGATTTGTTAAGAAGGGATAAAATACTCAGGAAGCCTTCGCTCAAAACGAAGGCTTCTTTTTTGTATAATTGATTAGTATATTTGACAGACATTCAATAATTCCACTCTATGAAACTACAATTTCAAACAAATCCACGCCTTGAACTCGCTGACCAATACATACGGTTTACCAATACTAACGTTTTTTTAACGGGGAAGGCGGGAACTGGAAAAACTACTTTTCTAAAAAATATTAAAGCCAAATCTCCCAAACGCATGGTGATTGTAGCTCCGACGGGTGTGGCGGCAATTAATGCGGGTGGCGTTACAATTCACTCATTTTTTCAATTATCTTTTGAGCCCAATATTCCGAATCAAAATCTTGATAATAAGCCACCAGTCAGAAAATTTAGTAATGAAAAAATAAAAGCTATCAAAGCCATTGATATTTTGGTAATAGATGAAATTAGCATGGTTCGTGCCGATGTTTTGGATGCCATTGATGATGTTTTGCGTAGATATAGAAATCGAAATTTGCCTTTTGGTGGGGTTCAATTATTGATGATTGGCGATTTGCATCAACTCGCACCCGTGATTAAAGAGGATGAATGGAATATATTACGACCTTATTATGCCAGTCCATTTTTCTTTGAAAGTAAGGCGCTCGCTATGAGTCAGTTTATTACCATTGAATTAACGCATATATTCAGACAAGCCGATGAACAATTTATTGACCTACTCAATAAAGTGCGAGATAAAAAATTGGATGCTGAAAGCATAAAGTTATTAAATACTCGATATGAACCGAATTTTACCTATCCCAAAGATGAAAAATACATTACATTAACAAGCCATAATAAGGCAGCAATGACCATTAATACAGTAAAATTAAACGAATTGAAAGGCAAAACGCACACATTTAAAGCTGAAATTACCGATGATTTTCCAGAAAGTATGTACCCAAATGAACTCAATTTAGAACTAAAAGTTGGAGCTCAAGTGATGTTCGTAAAAAATGACACTAATATTGAAAAACGCTATTTTAATGGAAAATTGGGGGAAATTATTTCGATTGATGATGAACTAATTACAGTGAAATGCCCCAATGAAAAAGAAGAAATTACTGTTTCAAAATCCACTTGGGACAATATCAAGTACGTTTTGAATGATTCAAAAACCTTGCAGGAAAATACTATTGGTACTTTTACTCAATTTCCCATCAAAACGGCTTGGGCAATAACTATTCATAAAAGTCAGGGTTTAACCTTTGAAAGAGCCATTATTGATGCTGCTTCCTCATTTGCTCATGGACAGGTGTATGTGGCGTTGAGTCGTTGCAAAACTTTTGAGGGTTTGGTCTTAAGTACGCCAATCACCTCTGAGAGCGTAAAATCAGACAATATTATTACAGTTTTTAATCAAGAAGCCGAAAAGCAAGACTTATCGGAAACTGCTTTATTTGAAGCAAAAAAACGTACGCAAAGCGAATGGATAATGGATTTATTTGACTTTAAATCCATTAAAAATAGCCTTAATTATTTGTTCCAATCGTTTGAAAAAGTCCAAGAACAATTTTCGACGGTTTCTTTCCAAACTTTAAGTAATATTGTTGATAATTACACGATAGAAATTGACCCTGTGATGGCGAAATTTTCTAAACAATTGGAGTTATTAATTTTTCAAGCATCTTTGCCCGAAGAAAGCGTTGAATTGCAAAATAGAATTAAAAAAGGCAGTATTTACCTTTACGAAAAATTAAAGGAATTAACGTACAATCCTTTGAAAACGATGGATTTAGCTTGCGATAATAAAGAAACAAAGGGGAATATTTATAAGCTTTGGGAGCAAAGTTTGAAGAACACTTTTGAAAAATTAATCCTGCTACAGACTAATCAAAATGGTTTTGATTCTACGCAATTTTTAACCACAAAAGCTAATGCTACCATTGATTTTGAAACTGAAAAAGATGGATTAACAAAAGGTCAAAATCCTTCTGCATCAACGGGAAAGAAGGGTGATTTACTTGCTTCGTTAAAAGTATGGCGAGATGGTATTGCTAATGAAAAAAACGTTGAAAAATACATGGTTGTGGCACAAAAAACTTTGCAAAATTTGTCTGGAGAAATGCCTCGGAGTAAAGCAGAATTATCAAAAATTAGTGGTTTTGGTACTATTAAAATAAAACAATACGGTGATGAAATTCTGGCAATAATTAATGAGTTTTGTGAAGCAAATGGCATTGAAGGTAGTAAGATTCAGGAAGGAATAAAGGCAGTAAAAAAGAAAACAGTCAAAGGCTTAACCCAAGAATTGAGTTATGCTATGTTCAAGGAGGGAAAACCCATTATAGAAATAGCTGAGATTCGTGGATTTGCTGCTTCTACCATAGAAGGACACTTGGGAGAATATGTAAAAAATGGACTTTTAGCTGTGGATGATATTCTGGAAAAGAAGAAGGTGAAAATCATCAGAGAATTTATAGAAGAAAATCCAACCTTAAAAGGAACGGCTTTAAAAGAAGCACTCGGAGAAGATTATAGTTACGGTGAAATTCGGATGGTTTGGAATTCCATGAGTGTGGAGGTGAATTAAATTAACGATTAAAAACTATGGTCTGACCATTAAAAATAAGAAATCCTAAACCCTATTTTTATGTTTACTCTTACCAGTACCAACACAATTGCCAATCATTTCATCGCTGAATTGCGTGATGTGAATATTCAACAAGATTCTATGCGTTTTCGTAAAAATATGGAGCGTTTAGGGGAAGTATTGGCTTACGAAATTTCCAAATCGCTTTCCTATCAACCTGCGAGTATACAAACGCCTTTGGCAATTGCCAATACAAATTTATTGATTCAACAACCCGTTTTAGTGACAATTCTACGGGCGAGTTTACCTTTCCACCAAGGTTTTTTGAATGTTTTTGACCGTGCCGAAAATGCTTTCATCGGAGCGTATCGAGGAAAGCACCGTGCCGATGAAACTTTTGACATTCAAATGGACTATTTAGCGTGTCCAGATTTGAGCCATAAAACTGTCATTTTAATTGACCCAATGTTGGCAACGGGCAAATCATTAATAAAATCTTACGAAGCCTTATTGACCTATGGAAAACCCGCACGCATCATCATTGCCGTTGCCATTGCTGCTCCCGAAGGCATTCACTTTTTACAAACACTAATTCCCGAAGCCGACTTCTTTGTGGGAACGATTGATGAGAAATTGAACGAAAAATTTTATATCATTCCAGGGCTGGGCGATGCAGGAGATTTGGCATATGGAGAGAAGTTATAAAAGATGAACTTTCATCTTAAATATCCTTCTTGAATTCTCTTTTAGTTTTACCTTTGTTGTAATAACAAAGATGTAATAGTAAAGAAAATATGAATCAAGACTTTAATAATCTCACAGAAAAACGCCAAACTCAACTAATGGCTTTTGACCGCCTTCTGACCATCATGGACGAACTCCGTGAGCAATGTCCGTGGGATAAAAAACAGACCATCGAAAGCCTCCGCCACCTCACCATCGAAGAAACTTACGAACTTTCGGATGCCATCATGGAAGGTGATATGCAGGAAATTAAGAAGGAATTGGGCGATGTAATGTTGCATTTAGTATTTTATTCCAGAATTGCTTCGGAAACAAATGCTTTTGATATTTCGGACGTTTTGCACGGGATTTGTGAGAAACTCATCCACCGTCACCCGCACATATACGGAGACGTGAAAGTGGAAAATGAAGAGCAAGTAAAGCAAAATTGGGAAGCCATTAAATTGAAAGAAGGCGGAGGAAATAAATCCGTTTTGGGCGGCGTGCCTGCTTCTTTGCCAGCTTTGGTAAAAGCCATGCGAATTCAAGAAAAAGCCAGAGGGGCGGGTTTCGATTGGGAAGAAAAAACGCAAGTGTGGGAAAAAGTTGAGGAAGAATTAGAGGAATTTAAAATGGAATTCAATGTTGTGGATAATGAAGCCATTAATGTGGAAAAAGCCGAAGGAGAATTTGGAGATTTACTGTTCTCCTTGGTGAATTATGCCCGTTTTATTAACATCAATGTTGAAACAGCTTTGGAACGAACCAATCGTAAATTTATCAAGCGTTTTAACTATTTGGAAGTAAAAGCAAAGGAAAATGGGAAGACTTTACAAGACATGACTTTGGCGGAAATGGATGTGTACTGGGAGGAGGCGAAGCGAGTATAAGGGTACTGTGAATTCCGCCTTTTATTCCCTACCTTTACTCTTTACAAAATTCTTCAAAATGGACTTTAAATTAACTTCTGAATATAAACCAACGGGCGACCAACCCCAAGCAATCGTTAAACTTGTGGAGGGTGTTGTGAACGGTGAAGAAGCCCAGACGCTCTTGGGGGTAACGGGTTCGGGAAAGACTTTCACGGTGGCAAATATGATTCAGCAAGTCAATCGTCCGACGTTGGTTTTGAGTCATAACAAAACGCTTGCCGCTCAACTGTACGGTGAATTTAAACAGTTTTTTCCAGAAAATGCCGTTGAATATTTTGTCTCTTACTACGATTATTACCAACCCGAAGCGTTCATTGCTTCCACTAATACCTACATTGAAAAAGACCTTGCCATTAACGAAGAAATTGATAAACTAAGGCTTTCAACGACTTCTTCATTGATGTCGGGACGACGTGATATTATCGTAATTGCTTCTGTGTCGTGTATTTATGGGATGGGAAACCCGGAAGAATATCGTCGAAGCATTTTGCGTTTCGGCGTGGGTGAAACCATTTCTCGGAATCAATTTCTCTTTCGTTTAGTAGAAATTCTGTATTCACGAACCGAAGCAGAATTTACTCGTGGTACATTTCGAGTGAAAGGCGATACCGTTGATATTTGCTTGCCTTACGCAGATTTTGGGTATCGCATTATGTTTTTTGGCGATGAAATAGAGACAATTCAACGCATTAATCCGCAGACGGGCAAGAAAATTTCGGATGAAAAAATGATTGCTGTTTTTCCCGCAAATCTTTTCGTGACGGGTCGTGACGTGCTAATGAATGCCATCAATTATATCCAAGATGATTTGGTGGCTCAGATAAAATTCTTTGAAAGCGAAGGCAGACCATTGGAAGCCGACCGTATCAAACAACGCACCGAATTTGACTTGGAAATGATGCGAGAATTGGGCTATTGTTCGGGTATTGAGAACTATTCACGCTATTTCGACCAACGAAAACCTGGACAACGACCATTCTGTTTATTAGACTTTTTTCCCGATGATTTTATTTTGGTGGTGGATGAAAGTCACGCCACAATGCCCCAAATAAAAGCCATGTGGGGAGGCGACCGTTCCCGAAAAGAGGCTTTGGTGGATTATGGCTTCCGTTTGCCCTCAGCGATGGACAATCGCCCGTTGACTTTCCAAGAATTTGAGAATATTACTGGACAAACGATTTATGTATCGGCAACCCCAGCAGATTACGAATTGAGACGTTCAGAAGGCGTGGTGGTTGAGCAAATTATTCGACCAACGGGATTACTTGACCCCGAAATTGAAGTTCGTCCGAGTCTCAATCAAATTGATGATTTATTGGAAGAAATTCACGAACGAATTAAGCGAGAAGAGCGGGTTTTGATAACGACTTTAACCAAAAGAATGGCAGAAGAATTATCAAAATATTTGGAAAGAGTTGGGGTAAAATGTAAATATATTCACTCTGAAGTAAAGACCTTAGACCGCATTGAAATTCTGCGAGAATTACGATTAGGCGTATTTGATGTACTTGTGGGCGTGAATTTATTGCGGGAAGGGTTAGATTTACCCGAAGTCTCGTTGGTGGCAATTATGGATGCTGACAAGGAGGGTTTCCTCAGAGATATTCGTTCTTTGATACAAACAATTGGACGTGCGGCTCGAAACGACCGAGGCAAAGTTTTGATGTACGCCGATCGCATTACGGGTTCTATGGAAAAGGCAATTGATGAAACCAACCGTAGAAGAGCCATTCAGATGGAGTATAACATAGAAAACGGAATTACGCCAAGAACCATCTTGAAATCGAAAGAGAAAATCATGGAGCAAACATCAATTGCGGATGTGATGGGGAAGCCAATAAAAAAATTAAAATATTATACTGAACCGCAAGAAATACAAATGGCTGCTGATCCTGTGGTGGCATATATGACAAA
>JACMRQ010000271.1 GCA_014376355.1 Arcicella sp.
CTAAAATTAAAGCTGAATTAGTTAAAATTCCCTCAGTAACGCAACATTTGAATGGTTGGACAGTAATTCAGCAAACCCTTAGAAATGCTTGGTTTTATGCCAAAATGTCAATTCGAGAAGTGCCGTGTCTTACGATTGTGATTGCAGGAGTTTGTCTTTTAATTTCATCTCTAATTGAGTCCAATGAAACTTTTGGGGTAAAATCTATTCCAAATACGGGTAATGTTTTGGGGAGTTTAGGCAATTTTACACCCTTTTTATATGCCATTGCCCTCACGTATGCAGGCGAGTTGATTTGGAAAGAAAGAGTAGTGAAATTTAACTTGATTAACGATGCCATGCCTGTTCCTGATTTTGTGGGAATTCTTAGTAAATTTATCGCCATGATAATTATTTACTGCGGTATTTTTGCAGTTCTAATTCTCGTGGGTATAACCGTACAGGCAATACAAGGTTATTTTGACTTTCAATTACCGATTTATTTTGAACATTTCTATTTTGGGCAATTGGTTTCAATGGTTTTTTATACCATTCTTTTCTTCTTTATTCAAATCATGGTTAATGATAAATTTGTAGGTATTGCTATCTCAATTTTATTTTTAATTCTCCAAGGAGTAATGTCCTATTTGGGCGTTGAACACTCGATGCTATCTTTTGCCAGTGGTGATTTAGGCAATTTCTCAGACATGAACCTTTACGGTCATTTTGTAAAAACATTCTCATGGTTGAGTATTTATTGGTTAGGTTTTACGATGATAATTTTTGCTGTCGCCACCACTTTATCAGTTCGTGGAACGGAGGAATTATTGAAAACTCGTTGGTTAATGAGTCGTCATCGTTTTACCAAACAGATTGCTACGTTCTCAATTTTAGCGTTGATGATTTTCATATTTTCAGGAGCTTATGTTTATTATAATACCAATATTTTAGAAAAATATCAGAATTCTAAAGACGGACAAAAGGACCAAGCTTTGTATGAAAAGACACTTAAAGCTAAGTATGAGTTTATGAATCAACCTAAAATTGTGGAGTCGGATATTAAAGTGGAATTGTATCCAACAAAACGCTCAATGTCGGCGGATGGATTTTATTACTTGAAAAATAAATCAGCTCAGACGATTAAGGAAGTTTATATCATGTTCAATAGACCCGTAAATGTCAAAGAATTAGCTTTTTCGGGAGGAGCAAAAATTAAACAACAATGGAAAGATTGGGGTGTAACCATTTATACGCTCAATAAACCCATGCTTCCTCAAGATTCAATTAAATTATCGTTTAAAATATCGGTAGATTCTAAAAGTTTTCTCTCGGGTATGGCTGGAACTTCTTTGGTTTATAATGGAACATTTTTCAATAATTCAGCCTATTTTCCTTCGATTGGTTATGAAGAAGGAGGAGAATTATCGAGTGAAGATGATCGTAAAAAACAAGGCTTGAAACCCAAAGAAAGAATGATGGAACAGTCCGATAAACGGGGACTTTCGCAGAATCTTTTTGGCGATGATGGCGACTGGATTCGTTTCCAAATGACTATTGGAACTGAACCAGACCAAACGGCAATTGCCCCTGGATATCTGCAAAAAACTTATCTGAAAGGTAACAGAAAGTATTTTTCTTATAAAATGGATAGGCCAATGGTTAATTTTTATGCTGTGGTTTCGGCACGTTATGAGGTGATGCGGGACAAATGGAAAGACGTAAATTTGGAAATTTATTACAACAAAGGACACGACAAAAACCTCGGAAGAATGATGGATGGCTTGAAAAAATCATTGGAATATTATTCAAAAAGTTTCTCGCCGTTTCAATTCCGTCAGATGCGAATTATGGAGTTTCCCAAATATGCTTCTTTTGCCCAATCTTTTGCCAATACTGTTCCATTTTCAGAAGGAATTGGCTTTGTTTTGGACGTGAAAGAAAAAGATCCGAACATTCCATTTTATGTCACTGCCCACGAAACTGCACATCAATGGTGGGGACATCAAGTGACGGAAGCTAACGTAAAAGGTGGCTCAATGTTATCGGAATCTATGTCTGAATATTCGGCGTTGATGGTGATGAAGCATAATTCAAAACCCGAAGTAATGCAGAAGTTTATGAAGATAAATTTAGACCAATATTTGGCTGGTAGAAGTTTAGAAACCAAGAAAGAAATGCCGCTTTCGCAGGTGGAAGGGCAGCAATATATTCACTACAATAAAGGCTCGTTGTGTATGTATGCTTTGCAAGATTATATTGGTGAAGACCGTATTAATTCCGCTTTGAGTCAGTACATAAAAGATTGGCAATATCCTGGTCCAGACCATTCGAAGGGTCGTTATCCCACTTCGACAGATTTAATTGGTTATCTCAAAACTGCCACGCCCGATAGTTTGAAATATTTGATTAAGGATTTATTTGAGACGATTACGCTCTACGAAAACAAGGTTGAAAAGGCGGAATATATCCAAAATAAAGACAAGACTTTTGAGGTAACTTTAACCTTGAATTCAGAGAAATTCAGAGCTGATAGTTCAGGAAATCAAGTGCCTATAAAGTTGAATGAATGGATTGATGTAGGCGTTTATGGAAAAGATGCTAAAGGAGAAGATAAATTGATATACTTGAAAAAGCACCATTTTACCAAGAAAGATAATGTCCTGAAAATCAAGGTAAAAGAAGAGCCAATAAAGGCAGGAATTGATCCAATAAATATTTTAATCGACCGCCATTCAAGCGACAATGTGAAAATTTTGAGCAAGAAAGAGGTGGTTTAAATCATATTATAGAAGTAATCGCACGTAGCAATTTATCAGATATTTTTAGTTTTTTGTAATTATTTAAATTTCAAAAGTCCTTCACCGTTAATTGGTGAGGGACTTTTGAAGTTTATTCATGAAAATCCAATTAATCCTTTTTCTCCCGTCAATAAACACAACTCCTTAAATTTCCCTGGCGTAATTCCTACGTATTTTTTAAAGATGATAAAGAAGTAATTCGTACTGCCAAAACCTGCTTTAAAACCAGCATCACTAATGTCATTTTTAGTTTCCGAAAGTAATTCTTTAGCAATTTTTATGCGTTCTTGGTTAATATAATCGAGGGGAGTAATGCCTAATTCTCGCTTGAATTGACGGAAGAAATTTGGCTTGCTCATGCACGCCAAATCACACAATTTTTCGATGCTTAGTTTCTCTGTGATGTGTTCTTTTATGTACTGAATAACAAAAGAAAAACGATTTACATTTACATATTTTCTGTAATTATCCACAATCAAAACTCTCGCTTGTGTTTGCATAAGTCTGATTAACAGCTCATTAATCATGAAATTGGCAAATAAATCTTTTGCCGAATTGGTTTCTGTGGACAGTTTTACCAATCTATCAATTGTATTAGTTACTTCCGAAGAGTTTTTTAAATGGAACGTACTTTCATCTATTTTCCACGGCTCATGTTCCTCAATTTTGGCGTATTTTTCATTCAATAAATTCACCGTTTCCTTAATTTGTTCACTCTTGATTGCCAAAGCCATGCACTGTGTTGGATTTGAGAAATCGGCTTCTGGGAAATCTATTACCATTTCTTCATTTGCTGGCACAATTACGGATTCGCCAGGGAGATATTCAAAGCCTTTCTTGTCGAATAAGTGCATAACTTTTTTGCCTCTAAACATACTTGTAAGGACGAAACTATTAAACTTTAGTCGAACATTCTCGCTTTGTTGATGGGTTTCAAAAATATTCAATTCAAAATTATCCAATGAATATATTGTTCGATTTTCAACGAGCGTAGTTAGCTTGTCAACGGATTTTAGAGGTACTAATTGGGGTTTATGTATTTGTTTCATTTTTATTATTACACTAAATTATGCTCCTTAGTTGGGTAATTAATTTTGAATATAATAGTAAATCATTCCGTTAATAATATTTGTTTCTCGATACTCTATGAAGTGTTGACAAAATATGGATAAATGATGTTTTTGAGTCGAAATCCGAAAGCTGATAGTCAACAACCAAATGATACTATCATCAATTAATGTGATATAAAAGTAAACAGTAATAGTAATAATTCAAGATAAATTTGTACAAATAAATTCTCAAAAATATAAACTTAATCATGGAAAATCTTGAATTAGAAGTAGAATCTCCCGTAACATCAGCAAACTCAACGGATGATAATCGTGTGGCAAGACCAATTTTTAGAGCTCAATACGAAAATTTTATAGGCGGTAAATGGGTAGCACCCGTCAAAGGACAATATTTTGAGAATCCATCGCCCATTGATGGCAATATTTTTACAAAAGTGGCTCGTTCAACAAAGGAAGATGTTGAATTGGCTCTGGATGCCGCTCACGAAGCATTTGCCTCTTGGTCGAAAACTTCCGCCATTACCAGAAGTAATCTTCTTTTAAAAGTTGCGGATGTTATTGAACAAAATCTTCATTATTTAGCAGCCGTTGAAACAATTGATAATGGAAAACCCATTAGAGAAACCATTTTGGCAGATTTGCCTTTGGTGGTTGATCATTTTAGATACTTTGCCGCAACCATTAGAACTGATGAAGGTTCAGCTTCTGAACATGACCCAAATACACTTTCCTTGGTGATTCATGAACCTCTGGGTGTGGTTGCTCAAATTATTCCGTGGAATTTCCCTTTATTGATGGCAACTTGGAAGATGGCTCCTGCCTTGGCAGCGGGTTGTACTATCGTGATGAAACCTGCCGAACAAACACCCGTAGGAATTTTGTGTTTGATGGAATTATTGCAAGATATTTTACCAGCGGGAATTATTAATATTGTAAATGGTTTTGGCTTAGAGGCTGGAAAACCTTTGGCAAGTTCAACCAGGGTTTCAAAAGTTGCTTTCACGGGTGAAACTACTACCGGACGTTTAATTATGCAGTATGCTTCGGAAAATATTATTCCAGTAACGATGGAATTAGGCGGTAAATCACCTAATATTTTCTTCCCAAGTATAATGGATGCTGATGATGATTTCTTCGATAAATGCTTAGAAGGTGCTGCTATGTTTGCCTTGAATCAGGGAGAAATTTGTACCTGTCCATCTCGTATTTTGGTGCATGAATCTATCGCTGATGCTTTTATTGAGCGATTAGTAGTAAGGGTAAATGCCATCAAAAAGGGACATCCAATGGATATGACGACCATGATTGGGGCTCAAGCATCAAATGACCAATATGAAAAAATCTTGTCATATTTGAAAATCGGAGAGGAAGAAGGTGCAGAAGTTCTCTGTGGTGGAGCCGCCCATATTCAAGAAGGAGATGCGGCAAATGGTTATTACATTCAACCAACTATTTTGAAAGGACACAATAAAATGCGTGTTTTTCAAGAGGAAATTTTTGGCCCAGTAGCATCTTTAACAACTTTCAAAACAGTAGAAGAAGCCATTGAAATTGCCAATGATACACTCTATGGATTAGGTGCAGGTGTTTGGACTCGTGATGCACATGAACTTTATCAAGTGCCAAGAGCCATTCAAGCGGGACGAGTTTGGGTGAATTGTTACCATGCTTATCCAGCTCATGCTCCGTTTGGAGGATACAAAAAATCTGGTTTTGGACGTGAAAATCACAAAATGATGCTTGACCATTATCGCTCTTGCAAAAATATGTTGATTTCTTACGATAAAAAAGCATTAGGATTTTTTTAAATGGCTATTGGCTTTTAGTAACTGGCATTCGACTTTAAAATGTCAGAAAGCTGATTGCTGACTGCCGAAAGCTAAAAGCCAAAATCATGGATAAAATACCCAGAGTTTTATTGACTAAAGAAGCTGAGAACCTTATTGATCGTTTGCGAAATGAACACGGAGCGTTAATGTTTCATCAAAGTGGAGGTTGTTGCGATGGTTCAGCCCCGATGTGTTTTCCTGTGGGTGAATTCAAAACCGGTGTAAATGATGTGTTATTAGGTAAAATATACGGATGCGACTTTTTTATGAGTTCCTTTCAATTTGAATATTGGCAATATACTCAACTAACATTGGACGTTGTGCCAGGCAGAGGAGCCAGTTTTTCATTGGAAATACCTTTGGGTTTGCGGTTTATCATCCGCTCGCAAGTATATACGGAGCAGGAGTTGAAAAATCTTACGCCTGTTTCTAATGGAGAGGTTTCAGCCGATATTTAATATAAAACCCCTTATAGGATTATCTATGAGGGGTTTTGCTTATTAATTTCTACATTTCTATTGCCATAGCCTCAGGAAAAAATGAGTGTAACTTAAATAAAATTGACTCTACAACTGCATCCGGGCAGGAAGCTCCGCAAGTTAGCATAATGGTTACTTGCTCTTTATCAGGAATAAAATCCTTCGTTATCTTTTCTACTTTATTGTGTAAATCCCAATGACTAATGAGATTATCCGTTAAGATTTTATCTGCCGAAGAAATAAAATAGGTTGGTAATTCAGGCTCACAGAGTTCAACTAAATGGGATGTATTAGAAGAATTATATCCGCCCGCCACAATTACCAAATCTGCTTTCTCTTTTAATAAGCCATAAGTTGCGGCTTGGTTATCGTTCGTTGCATAACAAAGGGTGTCACGAGTATCTGCAAAATATGCTGTTACATCTGAACCTTCAATGCCGTATTTCTTAATAATTACTTGTTTTAAGTAATCTGCAATTCCTTGAGTATCAGAAGCTAACATTGTAGTCTGATTTACCACACCAATTCTTTGTAAATCTTTTTTTACATTAAACCCTTCTGAAAACTGTCCTTCAAACTCCTCGTAAAACTGTTCAGAAGATTTTTCGCCAGTGATGTATTTAGCTAATTCAATAGTTTGAGCCATATTTTTTACCACAATTGTTGGAGCATTTTCTTTGGAATGTGAAAACGTTGCTCTGGTTTCTTCGTGCGTTGGCTTTCCGTGAACGACAATGGTATAATTTTTCTGTCCAATTGCCGATGCCCGATTCCAAACTTTTTCCACAAATGGACAAGTCGTATCATACTGATAAGCATTAATTCCAATTTCAGATAAACGATTTTGAATTTCCACCGTAGTTCCAAAAGCGGGTACAATTACAACATCATTAGAAGTTAAGGTTTCCCATGCAATCAGCTGATTTCCAGCAGTATCCATAATAAACTGTACTCCACGACTCAACAAATCAGCGTTCACATCAGGGTTATGAATCATCTCAGAAAGCAAGAAAATTCGTTTGTCTTGATTCTCTTCAATTGTTCGATATGCAATTTCGACAGCATTTTCAACACCGTAGCAGAAGCCAAAATGTCTGGAAATGAGGAATTTGACAGTTCCATAATTCAGAATAGTCGGCGAAAAGTCTTTTTTGAGCTTGTCTTGCAATCGGCGAGATTCCTTAATACCGCCAATGATATTACTTTTGTAAAGATCTGGTATGTGAAATGCCTTCATTTTCTTCATTTTTTTTCGAGTCTCCTCCACCGTGGTAACATCCACTTTGAGGGCATCCACTCTGGGAGCTTGAACTCGAAACCGTTTAACATCAGAAGAGATACTAAATACTTCCATATTTTTAAACAACTTTTTTGATTAACAGTTTTGAAATAAAGAATAAAAAACGTTTTTGTACAAAATCTTCTAAGAAAAATTTTACAAAATCGTCTGATTATCAGTATTTTAAAATATATACCTCAAAATTAGTAGCAATTTTAAATTTTAGGTGATTTTTTAGAAAAAATTAAAACAGTAGTACGTTAAACCTATCTTTTTCATTTTAACATTTACCCAATTTTATTTATTCAACTAAATCTATGTCTCACAAAACGATTCTCAAATATAAAAATTATGATGTTCATTCCATCACTACCATTTCGTCTTTGGGGAAAATAAATGCTAATATCGCAACTTGGGTAATGCAAAGTGCTATGCAAGGCAAATTTCTAACGGTTGCATTAGACAAAACAGATTATACCATTCAATTGGTTCGTGAAAGTATGATATTGAATGTTAATTTGTTAGCCCAAGACCAAGCCAAAAAACTAATTCCGAAATTGGGACGAAAAAGCGGTTTGACTTCTAATAAATTTGTCAATTTACCATTTGAAACAGACGATAGAGGGTGTCCTTATTTAACGGAAGCAATCGGATATATACAGTGCAAATGCGTTGGAAGCATAGATTCAGGCGACCATGAATTATTTGTTTGTGAAGTTTTGAAGCAAATAACGCTTAATCCAGAAAAAGAGGTTTTGACAAATAATTATTTACGGAATAACGGATTGGTTAGAGGCTAATTTTTTTCTTGTTTTTTCTTTATATAATTATATTTAAGAACATAAAATTGAACTTTTATAAGAATACCTACATTTTCCTCTCAAAGTGTAAGTCTGAATATGTATTTTTACATGATTATCTAAAAACATGATAAAACTGTAACCAAAATATGTCTTTTCAAAGAAAAACCAAAATTGTTGCCACCGTTGGACCTGCTTCCGAATCTAAAGAAATGTTAATCAATTTCGCCAAAGCGGGCGTTAATGTTTTTCGTTTAAATTTTTCGCACGGTACCCACGAAGACCATTTACAGAGATTAAAGACAATCAGAGAAATTTCTGAAGAATTAGGCATTAATCTATGCGTTCTTCAAGATTTGCAGGGACCTAAAATTAGAACACAACTCGTTGAAAATAATGGAGTTATGATTAAAGCGGGCAATAAATTGACTTTCGTAATGGACGAAACTTTATTGGGAAACTCTGAGCGTGTTGGTACAACTTATACATCAATGTATTTGGACGTAAACGTGGGTGAAAGAATTTTGATGGACGATGGTAATTTAGAAGTGAAGGTTTTAGAGATTGATAAAGTAAAAAAAGAAGTAATCACTGAGGTTATTTATGGGGGAATTTTGAAGTCTAAGAAAGGAATTAACCTTCCTGGTACAAAGGTTTCATTGCCTTGTTTAACTGAAAAAGACCTTAAAGATTTATATTTTGGTTTAGATAACGGTGTTGATTGGATTGCCCTTTCATTTGTTCGTACTGCCGCCGATATTCACGATATTAAGGACAGAATTAGGGCTTATGGAAAGAATAATACGAAAGTAATTGCCAAAATTGAAACCCCTTTTGCCATTGATAATTTAGACGAAATTATCGCAGCTACGGATGCTATTATGGTGGCTCGTGGAGATTTAGGCGTTGAAATTGACGGAGCAAGAGTTCCGCACTTACAGAAATTAATGGTTGAGAAATGTACGTTGGCGGGCAAACCCGTAATTGTCGCAACTCAAATGTTAGAGTCGATGATCACTAATCCTGTTCCTACTCGTGCGGAAACTTCTGATGTTGCCAATGCTGTTTTGCAGGGTGCATCTGCCACAATGTTGAGTGGAGAATCAGCTTCAGGCTCATATCCTTTGAAATCCGTTGAAACGATGGCACATATTCAGGAAGTGGTTGAAGAACAACAAAATGAAATCAAAATTATCAAAGGTGATGAGGCTTCAATTTACTTCAAAAATCACTCATTAGGACAAAGTGAATCTAAATATCCATTGAATGACCGTATGATTGCGGGTGCTTGCCGTTTGGCTCGTGACACAGAGGCGAAAGCCATTTTGTGTATCACCAATAGTGGTTATACAGCCTTCCGTTTATCGGCTCATCGTCCGAAAGCAGGTTTGTATATTTTTACTTCAAATAAAAAAGTTCAACAGGAGATGGGTTTATTGTGGGGAGCAAATGTTTTCTATTACGAATCAACAGGTAAAGACGTCGAAGCAACTGTAAAAGGTATGACTGACTTCTTGAAAGCTAAAGGTTTATTGAACGTGGGGGATACTTTTGTAACAACTTTGAGTGTGCCAAATGACAAGAATTTGAAAACCAATACGGTACAGATGGGCGTAGTGGAGTAGTTTTAGATTATACAAAATAGTTTTCATAAAAAAGGCTCGTAAAACATTTTTACGAGCCTTTTTTATGAAAATATAAACAAAGAATAGTTAGTTAAATCTAAAAATTCCTCTCCCCAGCCTCACGTTTTCCCAACATCACTGCTCCAACCATTGCCACGAAGAAAAGCACTGAAATCAACTCAAAAGGCAAAACATAATCACGGTAAAGAATTTTTCCAAGTCCTTCAACCATACCCGTTTGTGAACTAAAATTTTGAGGAGAAACTACTTCTCTCAAATCCATTTTACGAGTTGCCGCAACTACGATTATCAACAATGTACCGCCCAAAATAGCTCCTGCTAACTTGGTAATCGTTGTTTTTGAATCGGGGCTATTGGTTCGTAAGTCCATCATCATGAGCACGAAAAGGAAAAGCACCATAATTGCCCCTGCATAAACTACGATATTGACCACCATCAAAAACTGGGCATTCAATAAAAGATAATGTCCTGATATACAGAAGAATGTAAAGACTAAATATAATACGCTATGGATTGGATTTTTCGATAAAATCACCATCAATGCACTCAGAAGCGTTAAAGCTGTTAAAAAATACCAAAAATTCATGATTAAGGGGTTAGGAGTTAGGTTTTAGAAAATTGCCACTTCAATTATACCTTTTCCTAAATTTAATTGTATGATTTTACTGTCTTCATTTTAAATCAAGTAGTAAAAAATTATTAATTATTATCTTTTCACTAAAAAACTACACCCAGCCTTCTCTCAAATAACGATTATCCATTTTCTCAACCAATTTATCTTTACCATAAATTACTTGCGATCGGTCTTCAAAAACAGGTACCATTTTGTCATGTTGCAAATAAATCGCTTGTTTTGGACAAGCCTCTTCACAAAGTCCACAGAAAATACAACGGAGCATATTTACTTCGTAAACACTCGCATATTTTTCTTCACGGTATAAATGTTCTTCCCCTTTTTTACGCTCATCTGCCACCATCGAAATTGCTTCCGCAGGACAAGCTACGGCACATAAACCACAGGCTGTACAACGTTCTGCTCCTTCTTCGTCACGTTTCA
>JACMRQ010000272.1 GCA_014376355.1 Arcicella sp.
CAGTTATCGAAAAAGTAATGCCCAAACATAGTAGAGACGATAAAAAGTTTTTTTTCATAGTAATTTCGTATTTCCAATTAACGGTCTGACTATCGTCTGACCTAGTAAACATTTTGGTCAGACGATAGTCAGACCGTTAATCCTGTTTTTCCTCGGTGGTTCTCCAATTGATTCTCATCTCCTAAAAAACTTCGCACACTTAAACATTATAAATATTCAAATCTAAATAAGGATTTCTAAACTTGCCAGTTGGGTCATATTCCTTAATTAGTTTCATAAAATCGTCATATTTTTCATATCGTGAATGTAAATTTTTCGGTGCAATGGTAAACAATTTTCCCCAGTGTGGACGATATTGAAAAGGTATTAAAGTTGATTCAATCATGGGTAATAATTTCATGACTTCGGCTGTATGTTGTTTCCAAGTAAAATGAATTGCTACCGAATCCTGTTTATAAGCAGTACTCATCCAAAAATTATCCGCCGCAATAGTTCTGATTTCAGTAATCATCAATTCTGGATAAATCAGATTTCCTTTTTTCTCTAAAGCAAGAATAGCTTCCAAAGCGTGTTCTCGTGGAACAAAAAATTCTGACTGTAATTCCTCACCGCTACTTGGCGTAAAACCCATTTTGAAATGAGGTAATCTTTCGTACCAAACACCAGCAACGCCCATTTGGTCGGTACAATTTTCTGCTGATAGTTTTGTGATTGGGTGGAGATTTTTTGTAGCGGCTTTTGCTCCAAAAAAATCTTTACCTAAATCCTTTGTATCTAATTCAACTTTACGTTTCACCCAAACTTGACTAATTTTTTGGTCTTGCCAATTGGTAAATAAACTAACGCTGTAACCGCTTGATAAAATCTCGTCAAAATGGTCTTTCAATGACTGTAAAGGTAAATCTTGAAAGACATCTTGGCGAACTTGATAACTCTTTTGAATATCAAGTGTAAGTTTTGTAACAATTCCTAAAGCTCCCAAATTTACAACCGCTCCATTAAATTTGTCACCGTCTTTGTCCCGACTCAAATTAATTAAATCACCATTGGCAGTTACAATTTCTAAACTTGAAACCGCTGAGGCTAAATTTCCATTTCCCACGCCCGAACCATGCGTTGCCGTTGCACACGCTCCAGCTACAGATATATGAGGGAGAGATGCAAGATTGTGTAAAGCGTAGCCATTTTTATCTAATTCAGGGGCAAATTGACCATATCTTGCCCCCGCTTCAACGGTCACAGTGTTAGTTTTTTCATCTACCGAAATGACTTTATTGAGATTTTGCGTAGATATTTGGTTGAGCGGACTATCGGCAATATCATTAAAACAATGACATGAACCCAATGCTTTTTGCTTATCTAAATTCTTAACCAAAGATTGGATTTCTTCCACTGTTTTGGGTTGGTACAAATTTTCAGCTTTATACTGATAATTTCCAGCCCAGTTCTTGCGAATAGACTTTGGTTTTTTTTGACATGAAATCAATGAAGACGATAATAAACTACCAGTAACAAAGACGGAGGATGTTTTAATAAATTGGTTTCTTTTCATGGTTATTACAAGTTTTGAATTCAAGTAAACAAAGTAAGACGCAAAGAAATAGTTGAAATTATTGAAAATAAAAACCTTAATTCTTTAGATGAAAATTGATTGAATAAAAAATATAAACTGATTTCTAACTATGATTTACTCAAATAAGAATAGAAAAGTAGAATCTGGGATAATTAATATGGCGAAACCCCAACCGAAGTCCAACCACCATCTACGACCAAATTTTGTCCTGTGATTTGACGAGAAAGAGGAGATACTAAAAATAAAGAGGCTTGAGCAATGTCTTGAATAGTAGATGGTCGTCCAGAAGGTGTAATTTTTGACCACGTTTTGATATATTCATCATCTTCCAAAGTGCGTTCCGTCAAAGTTGCTCCAGGCACGATAGTGTTGATATTGATTTGATGGGGAGCTAAGTCTATAATCAAATTTTTGGCTAATTGGTCAATTCCTGCTTTCGTCATTCCGTAAGCGGCCAAGTATTTATGAGCAATTTTACCAGTTACAGATGAAGTTAATAAAATACTTCCGCCGTGTGCTTGTAAAACCATTTGTTTTGCGGCAGCTTGAGTTAAGAAAAAGGTGCCAAATAAATTCACCTGCAACAGTTTTTGCATAGATTCGGGTTGATAATCAAAAAAATCTCCGAAGGTTGTAATCCCTGTATTAGCGATGAGAATATCCAATTTACCAAAAGTAGAAACCGTGAATTTTACAATTTCTTCGATGATTGAGATCTCTGAAATATCGCCACCAAAAGCCTCACAAATACCGCCAACTTTACGAATTTGTAATGCCGAAGCATGAGCCAAATTTATATCAACATCGTTTAAAATAACTTTTGCCCCCTGTGACGCTAATTGTTTGGCAACTTCAAAGCCAATTCCGATACCTGCACCCGTTACGATAGCTACTTGATTATGGAAAAGATTATTTTGCACGTTATTTCTTTAAAATTCTTGAATCCAAATTATAGACAGACCTAAACAATTTTCTATTGGTTGCTAAATTAATCAGCTACCTTTTCGCCGTTAAAAGTATTGAATAGAAGCGCTCATACTGATTACTCTTGCGACAGCAACTACCTTGATTTAGTATTTGACTATCTATCATTTATCAACACTATTTTTGAACGTTTTTATAAATTTTTCTCGCCGAAGTTCTTCCATCTTCTTGTTGCAATTCAATCTGAAAATTATCAGGACTCATCACAATACAATAGGTATAGGGCGTTGGTTTTTTATTATAAATCATTCGTTGAGGTTCTACCACTACTTTGTATCTGTTAGCCTTTGCTCCGTAAAATGCCGGTTCAATTTCGTCGTAAAGAAACCCCAAATGATCAATGTTGGCGACAAATTTCTTTGGATTACGTTCCATCACTTGCTCTCGAACAAGTCCTAAGGCCTCTGGTTCAGACAAAACAAAACGTTGATTTCCAATTTTTAGTACCGTTGAACGATCAGCTTTGTCAATGATTTCTGCGGCTAAAACGTTTTGATAAAATCTTACATTATCTTCTAAATTATTGACCAAAAGTTGTAAGTGATCAATCCCGAATTCTGTTTTCATATTCTTCATATTAGGCCGTTCAACCAATACAATTATGTTGGAATCAAAACCATACATTGCCACCGCATTAACTTCTGGTTCGGTAGGTAAAGTAAAGTTTTCCGCTGCAAAACCATATCCTGATTTAAGTAATTTTCTCACCGTTTTCCGAATATTCGTTGTGTTAAATGCCACCCAACGTACGCCATATATGGGAAGATTTGAAGTAGAGGGCTTTACTTTTTCTCGAAAAAGTGGATTTTTGATAGCCAATTTTATACTTGATATTGGTTCTGGAGAAGAAATGTTAAAAGTAGCTTCGTCGGAGCCAAGAGAAATTAAATCTATGAATGGTAAGGGATTCATTACTTGTTCTGCCATGGAACGACCTTTAAAAAAGGTTTTAAAATAATTTACAGCAATATTCCTAACGGACGAATCACTGACGTAATAATGGATGTCATCTAACAAAATAGGCTTCTGAGCCATTGCGTTGAAAGAGAATATTATGAAGCAAAAAACAACAATAATATTTTTCATAAGTTTTCCAATCTGATAGTAGGAATTTAATTCAGCAGCTTTAACGGCTTTTTAATTCATCAAAATTACAAAAAAATTAATTTTTATTCATGGAAAAATAAATATTAGCATAATTGCCAGATACTATACAAACTACTGTAAATCCCGAAATAGGTTTGGGATTTACAGTGGTTTGTTTTATGTACTCTATTTATTCAAAGCATCTTTATAACTCACTAATTGGATGCCTTTTTTCAAGATGGCTTCTTTCACTTTTTCGCTGGTAAAAATGGTCGTAACATCTTGTCTTCCTTTAGCAACGTCTTCGTATCCAATGTGCGATATTGCCCTTAGTTCGTCATTGTCCAAGCCTGGATGCTCTACAAATACATAAGTTTTGCCACTTTCTAATTTATCCAACATCGAAATAAATCCTTCAATTCTTTCTTCAGTCGTTTTGTCTTTAAATTCAAAACCTGTGTAGGCAATATTATTATCTTTTTGAGAATCAGCATCCACCATTTTGAGGTCATACTCTTTCGCAACTCGCTTACATAATTCCTTGATTTCAGGTGTGAAACCTGTGCTTCCCATGTGTCCAGAGATATGGCTCAATCGTGGGATATATTTTAAGGCCATTTCAATTTGGGCTCTTAACTCTTTTTCATAATCCTCCATTTTCCAATCGTTATCCAGAATAGCTTGTTTGGGATAATTATTATTGTGAAAAAGCATTGGGTAAAAATAGCCATCGGAATTTCTAAGGCTTTTGCATTCTGTTATGGGTCGCCATTTAATGTTATCCCACTCACTGGTAATGGCAAAATGTAAACCCACATCTATTTTAGGATTTTGATTCAATAATTTTACCGCTTCTGGAAACCAAGGTGACGGCACAATCACTTCAATCGAAGTCTCAATGCCATCGTTGTAGGATTTTATCAAGGCCTCATTTCCCGAATGAGAATATCCCATATCATCCCCTCTAATAATTAAATGAGGGGCATTTACCAAATTGTTTCCAATGATGCCTTTAAAAATTGTTCTTTTTTGATTTTTATTGAAAATATTTTGAATATCAATATTTACTTTATCATTCTCAAAAGTGCAAGTAATCGTTTCAGTATGTGGACTTTCGATGTATCTCAAGGTCATTTCAAGCGTTTTTTCGTCCTTCCACTCATAACTTCCTGCCACTTTGAAAGTGGGTAATCCAATCCGATTTGCTTTTGCTCGTGCCACTAAATAAGGGCCAAATTTTGTTGTTTCTGATAATTCCCATCTACCAAATCCAAAGGGGATTTTATGGGTAGTTGAATCAGTTTTTAAAGATAAAATACAAACATCATTTTTGAATTCAATATTTGCCCCTTGAAAACTTTTTTCACCCGCAATCATACCATAATTTTTGCCAGAAATACTTGATTCTAATGTAGAGTGAATATTTTTAAAAGCTATTGGTAAAGCTAATGAAGCTGTTTTTTCTTTTAAACTTGCCAATAACTTAGAATTTGTAGGTAACTTTTTGTCCTGAAAAGCGGGCAGTAAATACTTCCAAATCAAGTTGATTTCTCCTTGCATATCGGGTGCTTCGGCAGTAATGGCAATCACGGCATCTTTCTCTGGCAAAACGATGATAAATTGTCCATTTGCTCCATCGGCACGAAAACCATTATTTCGACAACGCCACATTTGATAACAATATCCTTGCAACCAATCACTCGAATCTTTGCGAGCTTGGTTGGCATTTGGATCTTGCATGATTTTCATGGTTGAAGCCTCCTCAACCCATGAGGCTGGTAAAATTTGCTTGCCATTCCACTTTCCTTTTTGTAGAAATAGTTGTCCAAATTTTGCCATATCTTCAGTCTTCAAACGCAATCCCCAACCACCCGTATTAATCCCTTTTGGGTCAATTTCCCAATCCATGCCATTAATTCCAAGTGGGTCAAATAATCTGGGTTTTAAATAATCAATTACTTTCTGGCCTGTCACTTTTTGTACAATGGCAGAAAGCATATACGTTGCAGGAGAATTATACAAAAACTTCGTACCGGGTTGATATTTAATGGGTGTATTCAAGAAGTCTCTAACCCAATTATTACTGGTTGCCACAATAGTTGATGGCTCTTTTTCGTGTCCTACGCTCATACTCAAAAGGTCTTTTACCTTCAATTCCGCTAAGTTTGGGCTGATTACGGTAGGTAAATCTTCTGGAAAAAACGAAATAACTTTATCATTAACCGTCAATTTTCCTTCACTGACGGCAAAGCCAATGGCAGATGCCGTAAAACTTTTACTGGTAGAATACAAGGTGTGTTTCAAGTCATTGCGATAAGGATTCCACCAGCCTTCCGAAACCACTTTTCCGTGTCTCAGAATCATGAAGCTGTGTAATTCATGTTTGCTTTTTGAAACGGCATCTATGAAATTATTGATACCTTCCGAAGAAACGCCTTCTGCTTCGGGCGTGCTTCTTTGCAGAGAAATATTTTTTTGAGCAAATAAATTAATGCTTAAAAAAAGTAAAATGAGTATTTTTTTCATTAGTTGTTTGGAGTGTGATTAAGTTGGATTTTTGAATATTTATCTTTGTGTTAGAATTATTAATTCAAAGGTAAGAATAATTTTATTTTACTGATTCATCCTACTTAATGATAGGTAGAAAATATTTTATAATATGAACCCATTAATAAATATCGTAGTTTACACAATAAGTTATAACCTCATATTACACACTTTTAAGAATGTTTCAGCACAGTATCCAGAACCCACCCATAACCTTTAATTGGAAGATGAAATATTACCCGTGGATAATATGCTTTTCTGGACTTTTAATATTAATTGTTGTTAATGGACTGACTACCACCTCATTATCAGTTTTCGATAAGGCATTTTTAGATGAGTTTCATTGGACTCGTGAAGAATTAAAAGTTAGAGAATCAATAACGAATGGTGTAACACTATTATTTATTTTTATATCAGGAGTAATCATTGATAAAATCAGGGTAAAAAAAATGCTTCTCTTTGGAACCTTGACTTTGACCTTGACTTTGGCAAGTTATAGTTTTATTCACAATAAATTTGAAGCCTATCTTGTTCATTTCTTTTTAGGTATTTCAATGATTACGGCAGGGTCAGTTTCTTGCATAATTTTAGTTTCTTCTTGGTTTAATGATAAGAGAGGATTAGCCATCGGCATTGTTTTAATCGGTACGAGTCTGGGAAGTGCCATTTTTTCACCCTTAAATACTTTTTTATTACAAGATTATGGATGGCGACAAGCCTTTCAAATCCTTTCAATTTTTCCTTTGATTGCTTTTTTTTACATTTATTTCTTCGTAAAAAACTCCCCATCCGATATCGGCATATTTGCTTTAGGATTCAATAAATCTACAAAAGATACCTCCAATGTAGATTTATTAAAACAAGGAATGTCGTATAAAGAAGCCACAAAAACCCATCTTTTTTGGCTAATTTGCCTTTGTGGATTTTGTACTTTTTATAGTTTGGTTGGAACGATTGCTAATGTATTTCTGCACGTGGTTGAATTAGGATTTTCAGTTAAAAAGGCCAGTTATTATTTAACATTTTACTTTTTAATCGCTGGTTTAAGTAAGTTATTTATATCTTTATTCTCTGATTACTTAAATCCTTACATCGTTTTTTCAACTTGCTGTTTGTTAATGATTTTAGGAATATTGGGGCTATCAACAATGGATAAAACGCTTATATCCTTGTCAATCACCTTATTATCAATTAGTTGGGGAGGAATTTACTCTTTATATAATTTAATTATTATTAAAAGTTTTGGATTAAAAGAAGCGGGGAAAATCAATGGAACAATTAGTATGTTTGAAGGTGGAGGTGCATTTTTAGGACCATTTCTAACGGCAAAATTATTTAACATAGAAGGGTCATATCAAATTCCATTTTTTGTAAATGCGGCTTTGATAGGCTTTGTGTTTATCATTTCCATAAAATTCAAATCTTACGTAAATAAACTTCAACCCACTAAAATACAATAATTTATGAATTACAATTTCGACGAAGTTATCAATAGAAAAAATACTGATTCATTCAAATGGGATTTTTTCCAAGACCCCGAAGAAACAATCCCCATGCCCGTAGCGGACATGGATTTCCGAAGTGCCGAACCTATTCTGCAAGCCCTTCGTGAAGTTACCGAACATGGCGTTTTTGGTTATTCAATTGTTCCAGAAGAATTAAAAGATATTCTTCAAAAAAGACTTGAACGACTTTACGGTTGGAAAACTGAAAAAGAATGGCAGGTTTGGATTCCTGGATTGGTTCCTGCCATCACGGCAACTTGCAGAGCGATTGGTGAAATTGGAGATGCTGTTATTACTTCAATTCCTGTTTATCATCCCTTCCATCTTGCACCGGGTTATGTAGGAAAAAAATTGCAGACTTTCCCATTAATTGAAGTCGATAATCGTTGGACTTTTGATTTTGAAGCACTTGAAAAGGCAATAACGGAAGACACAAAATTATTCATGCTGTGCAATCCGTATAATCCCGCAGGAACTGTTTTTACACAAGAAGAATTAGAAAAATTAGCAGAAATTTGTCAGCGTCATAACCTGATTATTTGTTCGGATGAAATACATTGTGATTTAATTTTGGATAAAAATAAAAAGCATATCCCGATTGCCAGTTTAAGTCAAGTGACTGAAAACATGACAATAACTTTATTAGCCCCTTCAAAAACATTCAATATTGCAGGGTTGGGATGTTCCGTTGCGATTATTCCAAATCCCGAATTGAGGCAAAAATTCAATGCTGCTAAAGATGGTTTTTTTCCTCCACTTCCCCGGCATTCAATGGTAGCGGCAATGGCTGCTTATCGAGATTGTGAAGATTGGCGTTTGCAATTAATTGATTATTTAAGGGCAAATCACGATTATATGTTTCAAGCATTAAATGGTTATAAAGGTTTGAAAATGCTCCCCCTCGAAGCCACTTATTTAGCTTGGATTGATGCTCGAGAAACAGGTATTGAGGATATTCAAGAAAGAATTTTGAAAGCTGGCGTGAGATTAATTGATGGCAAAACATTCATGGGTGAAGGCTTTTTACGGTTAAATTTTGCTTGTCCAAAATCAGTTTTGGAGGAAGCGGTGAAAAGAATTAAATCGGCTTTTTGATTTATTGGCATTGACTAAAAACCAGTGGTAAAGTTCGAAAATAGGCACTTTTTCGGAAAATATATATTATTATTTCAACTTGAAATAGGTTGATTTGGGTAAAAAATAGCTCATTACAAACTTGATTTGTAATGAGCTATTTTTTATATAAGTAAAGGTAGTTTTAGAGCATTTATCCAAATCTAAATTATTAAGAAATACTTCGTTTTGGGAAAGAGATTCTTTTTTTAACGCATGAAGGTACAGGACAGTCGTTTGTTAATAATTTACAAAATTTGAATAATAATGAGAATTTTTAGACTTATTCAATGTCAGTAAATTTATTCATATTCCAAATAACCTTTCCAATGAAAAACACAATTACTAATCACAGTTTCAAAATCTTTGTATGCCGTTGGGTCATAACACTGATTTTGTTTATTCCAACGCTTGCTTTCGCACAGCAACAAATAAAGGGTAAAATTTCAGGTCAAGACGGCGTACCATTGAGTGGGGTAAGTGTTGCGGTAAAAGGTACAACCCGAGGCACAACAACCGATGCCGAAGGTAATTTTAAAATTGAAGTGGCCGCCAAAGCAATTTTATCCTTTAGCTTTATTGGTTATGTAACGAAAGATGTTGCCATTGCAAGTGGACAAAGTGTAGTAAATGTAGCGATGAATGAAGATCAACAAAATTTAGACGAAGTTGTAGTGGTTGGATACGGAACTCAATTAAAAAAGGAGATTACTGGGGCTGTTCAAACGGTAAATTATAAAGAATTAAAGGATATTCCCGTCTCGCAAATTACGCAAAAACTACAAGGACAATTAGCGGGTGTACAAATTAATCAAACAACTGGTAAACCTGGACAGGGTATGTCGGTTCGTATTCGTGGGCAGGTGTCGGTAACTGCAGGGAGTGACCCGCTTTATGTGATTGATGGCTTTCCAATTACGGGAAATATTGGAGCGATGAATCCTGATGAAATTGAAGACATTTCGATTTTGAAAGATGCTGCATCTACTTCTTTATATGGTTCAAGAGCAGCCAATGGCGTAGTTTTAATAACCACGAAGAAAGGAAAAGCAGGCACAAATGTTAGTTTTAGTACTTTCACTGGTTTGCAAGAAGTTCCAAAAAGGGGAAGAGTTGAAATGATGTCAGCGGTTGAATTCGCACAATTTAAAAAAGAATATTATGAAGATGCTAAACAACCCGTTCCAGTAGAATTCCAAAATCCATCACAATATGAAGGAAAAAATAATGACTGGTACGATGCTCTATTAAGAGTTGCTCCCTTACAAAGTTATAATTTAAGCATTACTTCAAACCGAGAAAAAGCCCGAACCAGTGTTGTTGCAGGGGTTTTTAATCAGAAAGGAGTTGTGATAAATAATGATTATAAAAGATATTCTCTTCGGATAAATTCTGAATTTGATATTTCGGATAAAGTAAAAATGGGCTTCAATTTAGCACCACAATATGTTTTTGATAATACACCAAGAACCGATGGTGACAGAGGAACGGGTATTTTATTCAACGCTCTACACACTTGGCCAGTGATGCCAATCCGTGATGCAAATGGAGAATTAACTTTATTTAATAAATTCCCAGCCAGTACCGGAAATATTTTTGCGTATGCTAACTGGGTACGTGCTGCTGGAGAATTAATTAATGAAACAACTACGACGAATCTTATTTCAAATGCGTATATTCAATATAGACCTATTAAAGGTTTAGTTTTGAAATCCACTTTTAATGTGGAGGTTTTACGATCAAAATTTTTCTATTTTAATCCTTCAACTGCCACAAGTGCCATCAATGTTCCTGTTCCAACCACTGCAGTTTCAATTCGTGAAAACACAGAGAATCTCACTTGGTTAAATGAAAACTTGGCAACTTATTCCAAAAGTTTTAACAATAATCACAATTTTGAACTTTTAGCGGGTTTTACCAATCAAAAATTTCGTCAAGAATCCACTCGTACACAAGCAGATACCTACGCAGACGATAGACTTCCTACGATTCAAGGAGCAATTAACATAAACCGTGCTGGAACTTTCAACGGCGTTCAAGAATGGAGTTTGACTTCTTTCCTCTCAAGATTAACGTATAATTACAAAGGGAAATATTTATTTACCGCTGCTATTAGAAGTGACGGTTCATCTCGATTTGGTTCGGATAATCGTTGGGGTACATTTCCTTCTGCATCAGTTGGTTGGGTGATTTCGGACGAGCCATTTATTCAAAAATTTCCCGAAATATCTTTTGCTAAACTTAGAGCAAGTTTCGGGGTTATTGGGAATAATAATATTGGTAATTATACTTCTTATGCTTTAATTAACAATACTGTAAATGCCGTTTTCGGAAATACAGTTTCTGCGGGTGCCGTTGTTACTTCCTTGGCAAACAAAAATTTAGGATGGGAAACAACCCGCCAATTTGATCTTGGCCTTGACCTTGGTTTATTCAATAACAGAGTTCAATTTATATATGATTTTTATACCAAAAATACAACCAACTTGTTGTACAGTGTTCAAGTTCCACAAGAATCTGGTTTTGGAAATTTTAACGATAATATTGGGGAAATTAAATTTTGGGGACACGAATTTTCATTGGTTACAAAAAATACCGTTGGAAAAATAAACTGGACTACTAATTTCAATATTTCATTTAATAGAAACATAGTTGTTGCCTTAGCAGATGGAATTGACCGTGTTTATGGTTCATTTCACATCACTAAAGTTGGTTATCCTTTCGGACAATTTTATGGTCATGTAGCTCAAGGAGTTTATTTGAATGCCGAAGACTTGAAAAATTCACCCCAAGTTCCTGGGCGTTCAACGGTTGGAAGTATCAAATTGACTGACCAAAATGGCGATGGAATTATAACGAACGGAGGCGATAATGATGACCGAGTAATAATTGGAAGTCCTTTCCCAAAATTCACTTACGGAATCACTAATAATTTTCGCTACGGAAATTTTGATTTAAGTATCATTGGTTCTGGTTCTTATGGTAATCAATTGTTGGTAAGACATTTATACAGTACTGCAAATTTAGATGGTGTATTCAATATGGTAAAAGAAGTACAATATCGCTTTCGTTCCCCTGAAAATCCAGGCAAAGGTTTTTATGGTACAACCGTCGGTGGAGGAAACGTAACGGGTATTGAACGTGACTGGATGAACAGTAGATTTATTGCTGATGCTTCATTTTTTACCATCAAAAACATAACGTTAGGTTATACGATTGGAGCGGTAAATAAAGCATTCAAATCGGCTCGTCTTTATACTTCAATCCAAAATGCGTTTATTTTTACGCAATATTGGGGTGGACCAAATCCTGAAACGAGTGCTAATGGTGCGGGAAATGGCGATGGCGGAAACCTAAGTCAGGGTGTGGACTTATCAAATTATCCCGTTCCACGTACCTATACACTTGGAATAAATCTAAATTTCTAATTATTAAACTTTTGAACACATGAAAAAGATACTAATTATATCAATAATATTGGGATTTACCCAAACGAGTTGCAAGGAGAATTTTTTGACCATTGTTCCCGAAACGGCCCTAAGTTCAGCAACTTTTTTCAATAAAGAAGCCGATTTCCAACAAGCGGTCAATGCCGCTTATGTTCCCTTACGAAGCATCGTGAATGATAGGGCATATTTATTAGGAGAAATGCACTCCGACAATACTTATTATTACAGAAATATCCTTTTTGGAGACACTGAACAGCAAGAGGATATTGCAGATTTTGCCGTTCCAACTGCCAACGGAGTTACTTCTAATACGCACGTTTTAAATAATTATCGTTTAGATTATCAAATTATTGCCAGAGCAAATCAAATATTATCACAAATTGATAAGGTTGAATTTAATGCAGATTCAAAGAACAATTTGAAAGGGCAAGCCATGTTGTTAAGAGCTTATGCCTACCTTGAACTGGTTCAATATTTTGGCAAAGTGCCTTTACATTTGACTCCCGTAACGGTCAGACAAGATGCTGCATTGCCTTTATCAACGGTTGATGAAGTTTATGCACAAATAATTAAGGATGCCACACAGGCCTCTACTTTTTTATTGCCAAAATCAAAGCAAGAAGCGGGTAGGGTAACTTCGGGTTCAGCTAAAACTTTATTAGCAAACGTTTACATCGTTCAGAAAAAATGGGCGGAGGCCGAAAAAGTTGCCAGAGATGTTGTCACAAGCGGAGAATACGGTTTAATGATTGGTTACGAAAATGCTTTTTCTACTAATACTGCCAATAAAAATAATCAAGAGTCAATTTTTGAAGTCCAGTTTTTGGAAGGTTCGGATGGTTTAAATGGTAGTATAATTTACAATTTTCTCCCAAGACCAATGAGTCCTGAAGAATTAAAACCGATCACTGGAACGTCAAACCCTCAGCCGCTCACGGGCGAAGGCAACAACGCCCCAACGCCTGATATTATCGCTGCTTATGAAACTGGAGATTTGAGAAAAGATGCCTCAATTGCTGTAGTAACATTAAGTGGAAGTTTACGGGCAAATAAGGTTTTTCCATACATAAAAAAGTTTGCGAAGACTCATACTTTACATGGAAATACTGGTAACAATTGGCCTATTTATCGTTACTCAGAAGTTTTATTGTATTTAGCAGAAGCCTTAACGGAGCAGAATAAAGTTTCGGAAGCTGCACCATTTCTAAATCAAGTTCGTACAAGAGCTGGTCTCAAAGCCTCAAAAGCAGTTTCACAAACTGAAATGCGTAATGCAATTTATCAAGAAAGGCGAGTTGAACTGGCGTTTGAAAATAAACGGTGGTTTGATTTAATTAGAACAGGCAGAGCAATTGATGTAATAACAGCGTATGGAAATCGAATTAAGGCAAATCCTGTTGATTATTATTATCCAGAAGGGGCAATACCTCGAAGCAATGCTTTTACTAATATAAGTTTATTGTATGGTCTTCCAGCCGATGAGGCGGCATTGACTCCTTATTTCTAATTCTTTTTTTTGATTAACATATAATATTACAAATACCGACCTGTAAGATTTTCAAAACCCTTACAGGTCGGTACTGTAAAAGCAATAGAATTTATTATTTTTATCATATTAATAATGCATTAATTTTTTAGGTGTAAAATGCTATCAACAAAATTTATTTCGTACCAACCAAAAATATTATGTTTACTAAAAGTCTAATTGTCAAACTCTTCTTTGTGGTAATTGCTTTGCTTGCAATTGCTTCATTTATTTCTGTCAGAACTACTGAACCTTCTGTAACAGGAATTAAAGATCCTAAAGTTGAAAAGCTAAAACTTACGGATGGATTCAAAGCCGAACATCTTTATAGTCCCTCAGAAAATAATTATGGTTCTTGGGTTTCCATGACTTTTGATGATAAAGGTCGAATGATTGTTTCTGACCAATACGGTTCATTATATCGTTTAAAAATTCCTGCTATTGGTGCTGAAAACCAAACTACTGCTATCGAAAAACTCGCTATCGGTAAAGCACCAAATGTTGATACTACGGGTATGGGTTATGCACACGGCTTACTATACGCCTTCAATAGTCTGTATGTAATGATTAATAACGGGAAAAATAACAAAGAATTTACTCGTAAAAGTGGCTTGTATCGGCTTCAAGATACTGATAATGACGATCAATTTGACAAACTTACCCTCATGAAAGAATTGGTGGGTGAAGGTGAACATGGGCCTCATAGTATTGTTTTATCGCCCGATAAAAAATCACTTTTTGTTATTTGTGGTAACCATACTGACGTTCCTCCTTTGGATGCTTACCGTTTACCATCTAATTGGCAAGAAGATAATTTATTTCCATTAATAAAAGACCCTCGTGGACACGCTAACGATCGTTATGCTCCAGGTGGTTGGATTGCAAATCTTGACCCAGAAGGTAAAAAATGGGAATTATTTAGTGCTGGATACAGAAATGCTTTCGATATGACTTTCAACGAAGTGGGAGATTTGTTTGTGTATGATGCTGATATGGAGTGGGATTTTGGTCTTCCTTGGTATCGCCCAACTCGGATTTGCCACGCAACAAGTGCCAGTGAATTTGGATGGAGAACAGGCAATAGTAAATGGTCGCCTACATTTCCTGATAATCTTCCTCCGGTTCTTAACATCGGACAAGGTTCACCAACAAATTTATTACATTTAAAAGATGCAAAATTTCCTGCAAAATATAAAAGTACCTTATTAGCTTTCGATTGGAGTTTTGGAATTATTCATGCCGTTCATTTAAAACCTTCTGGTTCAACCTATTCTGGTGAAAGAGAGGAATTTTTATCAGGACTTCCATTGCCACTAACTGATGGGGTTATTGGACCAGATGGAGCTTTATATTTCTTAACGGGTGGGCGTAAATTAGAGTCAGATTTATACAGAGTTTCTTATATTGGTAATGAAAATACTGCCCAAGTTGCTGCTAAACCAATTAATTCAGCTAACGCTTTAAGAAGAAGTTTAGAACAATATCATACGGGCGGTCCAAATAAAGAGGCTGTCAAAATTGCTTTTCCTTACCTTAAAAATCCAGATAGATTTATCAGATATGCCGCTCGATTGGCGATTGAACATCAGCCCGTAAGCGAATGGCAGGACTTAGCTTTGAACGAAAAAGATCCAATTGCTCAAACGCAAGCATTAGTTTCTTTGATTCGTCAGGGAAAAGGAGATAAGAAAAATGAGATTTTAAATGCTCTTTTAAATATTAACTTCAAGACATTAACGCAACCCCAACAATTGGATTTATTACGGGCATTTGAATTGGCTTTTCTACGGATGGGACAACCTGATGCAACGATGAAACCAAAAATTATTGCTTACTTAGACCCTTTATATCCAGCCAATACTGCCCACTTGAATCGTTCATTAAGTAAAGTTTTAATTTATTTAGATGCACCTGACGCTGTGGCAAAAACCCTCAAATTGATGGATATAAAAACTGAGCCAGGAAGTAATGATTTGAATGTCGAAACTGCTACCGCATCAAGCGATTTAATTTTACGAAATCCTCAATATGGAGCAGACATTGCCGCTATGTTAGCCAATATTCCTCCCGCCCAACATACCTATTATGCAACGATGTTAAGTTTGGCAAAAGTTGGTTGGACTCCTGCCTTTCAAGATAAATATTTTAAGTGGTATTATGATGCTTTTGGGTATAAGGGTGGTAGAAGCTATGTTGGTTTTCTGGATAGAGCCAGAAAATTAGCGTTAAAAAACGTTCCTGAAAGCAAAAGAGCCTATTTTGATAAATTATCGGGAGCAGAGAGATTAAGTAAAAATGGTAATGATTTAATTTTAGCAACTGCCCCGAAAGGACCTGGCGGATATTGGAAATTGGAAACGGCTCTTCCACTCGTTGAAAATGGGTTAGCCAATCGAAATTTTGAGCAAGGAAAAGCCATGTTTTCTGCTACGACTTGCAAAATGTGCCATGCTATGCGTGGAGAAGGCGGAGCAATTGGTCCAGATTTGACGCAATTAGGCACTCGCTTTTCTTCAAAAGATATGTTAGAAGCCATTATTCATCCTGATAAAACGGTTTCTGATCAATACGCTGCAACGCAATATAGTCTTAAAAATGGCAGTTCAGTTGTTGGACGTTTGATTAATGAAGATAAAAATTATTACTACGTTTCTCAGAATCCTTACTCACCCGAAGTATTGGAAAAAGTGTTGAAGAAGAATGTAGTTTCGGCTAAATATTCATCCGTATCCATCATGTTTGGTGGGCTAATTAACAGTTTAAATGCCGATGAAATGAAAGATTTGATGGCCTATTTAATGTCAGGAGGAAATGACAAAAACCCAATGTTCTCGGCCAAAACCGAGGTTAAAAAAGATGGGAAGTAATTATTTCGTAGAAATGAACAAGAATATTTTGTTTGGATTTATGGTTCGACAATAGTCAGACTATAAATCTAAACCTTGTTTTAAATATTATAACGTATTGATAATTAAAATATAAGTGCCAAGATAAAATTAATTAGCATAATACTCATGGCATTACTTATGATAATTTATTCATTATCAATGATTTATAAACTCAGTCATGCCATGAGTAAATAATGTCCAAGCACTTATAAGTAATTTCAAGCCTTATATTTTTATTGTAAAATATTTTTAAATGGTTATTTATATAAAAATCCACTTAAATGAAATTAAAGAATAAACCCACATATTGGCAAATTGGATTGCTGATTTTCATTATTTCCACTGGCTGTAGATTCTCTACGATTAGCCAAAACAAAGAGAAAGGTTTTGTAAGTATTTTTGACGGAAAAACCTTAAACAATTGGGAAGGCGACCCAACTTATTGGAGAGTTGAAAATGGGAATTTAGTGGGAGAAATTACCCCACAGACGCTTCTTAAAACTAATTCTTTCATAATATGGAAAGGAGGAGAACCCGCCAATTTTGAACTAAAAGGTGAATTTAATATTACCGAAAAAGGAAATTCAGGCATTAATTACCGAAGTGAGAAATTACCCGATGTTCCGTTTGCATTGAAGGGTTACCAAGCTGATATTGACGGAGCAAATCGTTATACAGGACAAAACTATGAAGAACGTGGCAGAACAACTTTAGCATATCGTGGGCAAATAACCAGTGTAAATCCGCAGTCTGGTGACTGGAAACCTGAAGATGTAAGGGCAAAAGTTCAAAAAAATGCTTGGTCAGATTTGAAAGTTACGGGTTCATTGGGTAATTCAGATTCTCTAAAAACAAAAATTAAAAATCAAGATTGGAATTCATTTCATCTAATCGTCAAAGGCAATCATTTACAACATTACATCAATGGAATTTTAATGAGTGATGTAACTGACAATGATACAATTAACGGAAAATCTAAAGGCATTATTGGCGTTCAAGTTCACGTGGGTCCGCCCATGAAAGTTGAATATAGAAATCTACGTTTGAAGCAATTATAAAATGAATAAAATAGGATTTAATGTACTGGCTTGGTCGGCTGGGGTTTCAGAAGATTTATTTCCAATCGTTGAAAGGTTAAAGTTAATTGGATATGATGGCGTAGAATATTTTGTTGGTTCTCCCAACGAATTGGAGTACAAAAATTTAGGACAACACTCTAAAGATGTTGGGTTGGAAGTTACCGCTGTAACAGTTGTTAGCCCAGAAGCAAACCCAATCAGTGATTCCGTAAATGTCAGAGCTAAAGGTCTCGAACGCCTCAAATGGTCAATTGACCGTGCTTTTGATTTAGATTCTCGAATTCTTTGTGGACCTTTTCATTCGGCTCATGCTCATTTTTTTGCTCGTCCTGCATTAGAAGATGAATATAAATGGGGTTCAGAAATTCTGCATCAAGCGGGAGAATACGCCAAACAAGCCAATGTAACCTTAGCATTAGAAGCCCTAAATCGTTTTGAATGTTATCTCTGCAATACGATGGAACAATTAGCAAAATTTGTTAAAATGGCAAATCATCCAAATGTGCAAGCCATGTTTGATACGCACCACGCTAATATTGAGGAGAAAAAATATCTGCATGCTATCCAAACAATTTCACCTTTTTTAAGCCACGTACATATTAGCGAGAACGATAGAGGAACGCCTGGTGATGGTCATGTTCCGTTTGATGATGCTTTTTCAGCATTGGCAGATGTCCATTATAAAGGATGGCTTACGATTGAGGCTTTTTCAAGAAATGACCCTGATTTTGCTAATGCTATAAATGTTTGGCGTGAATATAATGACCCTTGGCATATTGCTGAAAATGGATTAAAATTCATCAAAGAAATGGGTCAAAAACATGGATTGTAAATTCATTAGAAAATCTACCTTCAAAATTTTAAAAAATAGATTAAAATGGAAAATAAATTGCCATTTCGATTTGGTTCGGAAGTTTATACATGGTTTATGAGTGGAAATGGACAAACCCATCAAGGGCGATTGGCTCACATGATAGAAATTATAGCCAAAGCAGGTTTTACAGGAATTCAACCTATTTTCACCTGGATGGGAGATTTAGTTGAGGCTGATCGTTTAGAAGCTAAATTAAAAGAACAAGGCATAGAATTAGCGGCACTTGCATTGGCTTTGGAATGGAATGGTGCCGAAGAATCTGAGAACGAAAAATTAATTGCTGATAATGCAATGGCACTGTTGCAACGTTTTCCTGGGGCAGTATTAAATACAGTTCAAATTCCAACGGGTCGTCATGATTTGGAAAAGCGTCAACGAAATTTGGTAAATATTGTCAATACAATTTCAAAAAGAGCCGCCGAAAATGGTATTCCTTGTAGTTTTCATCCCAATTCTCCTCATAGTTCAATCATAAGAACTGAGTCAGATTATCGAGTCGTTTTAGAATCGTTGGACAGTTCGGTAACTGGCTGGACACCAGATGTTGGTCATATTATTAATGGTGACATGAATCCACTCGAAAAAATGAAAGAATACGCATCTCTGATAAATCATGTTCATTTTAAAGATTGGAACGGTGAACCAGAATTTGCTTTGATGGGCAAAGGGAAAGTTGACTTATTATCAATCACTCAGTGGCTCAAAGACATTAATTATGGTGGTTGGATTATCTGTGAAGATGAAGGTGTAGAGGCTGTGGATGACCCTGATTTTGTGACGCTTCACGACGGTAAGTGGATATTAAATGATTTAATTCCTAACCTAAAATAGTTGAATTATATGCCCTTTTTACAAACAAACGGAATTAATTTTTATTACGAAGAGCGTGGTTCAGATTCTGGCACTCCCATTTTAATGATTATGGGAATTACCGCCACAGGTGCTGTTTGGGAACCTCATACTGCCCATTTTGAGAAAAATTTTAGATGTATCATCGGTGATAATCGAGGTGTTGGTTTAACGGATAAACCCCATGAAGATTATACAACCGCCATGATGGCTGATGATTATGCGAGTTTACTCGATAAACTTCAAATCGAAAATGCCCACGTTATTGGCTGCTCAATGGGAAGTACAATTGCACAACAATTAGCAATTAGGCATCCTCAAAAAGTAAAATCCTTAGTTTTAATGTGTCCGTGGGCTCGTTGTGATAATGCCGCAAAAGCCATTTTTCAACATATTGTCAATTGCAAAGCAAAGTTTAATCCCGAAGAATTTGCGCTTTACATTCAGTTATTAATATATTCAAAAGCGTTGTGGGATGATGCAAAATTTGTAGCCGAACTGGAAGAAGGTCGAAAAAATGCTCATTTAGACCCAAATCCACAACCACTACATGGACTGAAAGGTCAAGCAGCGGCGTGTATCAATCATTCAGCACTTACAGAATTAAGTGAGGTTTTGCAACCAACTTTTGTAATTGGAGGTAAAGAAGATATTTTTACACCCGTTTGGATGGCTGAGGAAATTGTAGCAACGATGCCAAATGCAGAATTATTCCTTTATGAAAAAGCTGGTCATGCCTTCCATTTTGAGAATCTTGAAGATTTTAATAATCGAGTAACTGATTGGATTCTAAGCCATTAAAAATAGTTTTTATAAAATTTTACGAATTATTTTTCGATGATAGAAATTCAAGATTATAAAGATAAAATCTCAAACGCTTCCCAATTAGGCGGTATTGAAACCTCCATTTTAGATAACGGTTCTGGGCGTGGCGTTAGAATTGCTTGGATAAATACGGGTACAGGTTTACGTTATAAAGTGTTGATTGATAGGGCAATGGATATTTCTGATGCCTTTTATAATCAGCACAGTTTGGCTTGGTTAAGTCACGGAGGAATAACGCCCCCTCAACCTTTTTCTGATAAAGGAATTGATTGGTTAAGAACTTTTAACGGAGGACTTTTAACAACTTGTGGGCTTACACACGTGGGTGGACCTGAATCGGATGAATTCGGTGAAAGAGGAATTCACGGGCATTTTTCTAATATTCCTGCCGAAATAGAATCTATCATTCAGCCCGACCCTCAGATGGGTAAAATGGAAATGAGTATCATAGGAATTATTCGAGAAACAAGAATTTTTGGTCCAAGTTTAGCTTTGCGAAGAACCATTTCAAGTACATTGGGTGAGGCGAATATCCGAATTCATGATGAGGTAATTAATTACGGAAATACTCCCGCACCGCTGATGATACTTTATCATTTCAATTTTGGGTATCCATTGGTTGATGAAGGGACAGAAATACTTTGGGAAGGCACTTGGAAACCCCGTTTCGGAGAAGAAAACGCAAAGATTTTCAAGGCGGAAAATAATTTCAAAAAATGCCCTTCTCCCATTGAAGACCATCTTGGTTCGGGTGAAGAAGTTGTATTAATTGACCCAATTTCGGATAATAATGGAATGTGTAATTGCGGTCTTTATAATCCAAAAATTGGCTTAAAAGTTGAATTAATTTTTCAGAAAAACCAATTGCCAACGTTGACAAATTGGCAACATTGGGGTAAAAATGAATATGTAACGGGTTTAGAGCCAGCCACTAATTATCCAATTGGGCAAGCAAAAGCAAGAGAAAATAAGGAACTTATTTTATTAGAACCTTTTGAAAGTCGTTCCTTTAATTTAGAATTGAAGGTTTCTTGAAAGAATGAACATTATTTTGGTATTACTATGATTTATTTAAAGTTTTTAAAACCGCAGTTTCGTATAAGTTAAAAAATATTAAACCAAATATAAACGATGTCAAATTTAAGTATAGCTCAAAAAGCCTTAGAACAGGGAGAAGGTATTTTTCGATTAGTCCCCACTTGGGTTCCACGCTCTTTTTGCGTACCTGGGCGAAGAATAAAACTTCACCCAGATGATTATTATGTATTGGGAGGTATTCGAGGGGGTATTGATGAGCGTTGGTTATCTTCAACTACACCTGCTAAAAATGGACCTCTTACGGGTGAAAATGAAGGACTAAGTTTTATCATTTTTAATGACGGAAGCACCGAGCAAAAGGTACTTTTGAAAGATGCCATTGATGAACTTAAGGGCGAAATTATCGGAAATAGGCTTTGGGATGAGTATAAAAGTTGGGCAATGTATTCCAAATTTTTTGATAATATGGGACCCTTACCTCACCATATTCACCACAATGACGAACACGCCGCAAAAATTGGACAACTCGGCAAACCAGAGGCCTATTATTTCCCTCCACAATTAAATAATCACGGAGGGGATTTTCCTTATACTTTCTTCGGAATTGCCCCAGGAACAACCAAAGAGCAAATAAAAGAATGCTTAATGAATTTCACCAAAGGTGATAATAAACTGACGAATTATTCGCAAGCCTTTCGCTTAGAACCCGGCACGGGTTGGGATGTACCTCCTGGAATGTTGCACGCTCCTGGGAGTATGTGTACGTATGAACCACAAAAAGCCTCCGATGTATTTGCGATGTATCAATCGTTGGTAAATGAAGCGATTATTCCCGAAGAATTATTGTGGAATGGCACTCCAGCCGATAGAATCGGGGATTATGACCAATTAATGGAAGTTATAGATTGGGAGTTAAACACCAACCCAAATATTTTAGAAACTCGTTTTATGGCTCCAAAACCTGTAAAATCTGTGGCTGAAATGGAAGCAGAAGGGTACATTGAAAACTGGATTTGTTATCGTTCAGAAGCGTTTTCTGCTAAAGAGTTAACGATTGCTCCTGGCAAAACAGTAACTATAAAAGATAGTGCGGCTTATGGAATTATCATGATGCAGGGACACGGAAAAATGGGTGTTTGGAATATTGAAACGCCTTCGCTAATTAGGTACGGACAATTAACAAATGATGAATTTTTTATTACCGAAAAAGCGGCAACAGAAGGAGTGAAAATTACAAATCATTCAACTACTGACCCGATTGTAATGCTTAAACATTTTGGACCAAATAATCCTGATTTGGTTGTGTAATAAATTGTGGTAGAACCCGTAATAATTCTTGGTTCTCCTACAGTTTTTGTGGAATGGCGATGTAGGGACGAATAGCATTCTACGATGTCATTGGAGAGAGGAAGAATGCTATTCGTCCCTATTACAAAAAATATCAGACAACCTAATTCTTAAACAAAACCTTCATTTAATCATGCAAGAAAATAATTATCCGAAGCTTCATAATGCCACTTGGCCAGGAATTGTTGGTAAAGGTCCTGATTCTGAGCCTCCTATCTCATTGGATACCATGCTCGAAATGACGGCTGCCGCTGAGGTGGATGGCGTTAAATTTGATGGCGTTGATATTGGACTTTTCGACCCACATTATGACCTTAATATTTCCGATGATTCGATTAAAAAATTGGCGGATAAAGTAGCAAAACATAATCTGCAAATTGGAAGTTTAGTTGCACCCATCTGGGGAGGTCCAGCGATGGGAAGTAAAGAAGAACGAACGCAATTTGTGGAAATGGTTCGTAAATCTTGTCAGATTGGTCAAAAATTGCGTGAAATGGGCATTCGTCCCCACGGAGTCGTTCGAATTGACTCCGCAAGTAGTCCCCAAAATTGGGCAAATGACCCGATTAATAACACAAAATTAATTGCACAAACTTTCCAAGAGGCCTGTGATGTTGCGGCAGATTACGGCGAAAAATTGGCAGCCGAAGGAGAAATTTGTTGGGGAGGAATGCACAGTTGGAGAACTATGCTTGATACTTTAGAAGCAGTAAATCGTCCTAATATTGGTTTTCAAGCGGATATGTCCCATACTTTTCTGTATTTATTGGGCTATAATGCCCCCGAAGACCGAATCCTTCCCGTGAATTTTCAATGGGATGATAGAGAGGCGTTGAATGCTGGGTTGAAAAAATTGACAAATGCCTTACGTCCTTGGACAATAGATTTTCATGTGGCACAAAATGATGGAACTGCTCACGGAACGGGTTCACATGATAAAACAGGAAGACATTGTTTAGCAACTGATCCCAACGGAAAGTTAGACATCGTTCATGATGCAGGTTTTTGGCTTAGACATGAAGATGGAGAATTAACAAAAGCCTTCAAACATATTTGTTGGGATGGATGTATGTTCGACAATGAGGTAATGACTCAACCCAAAACGTGGAATGATATTCTGGCAACGATGATAAAAGTTCGTAAACAACATGGTTGGTATGAGGCATAAACCTATAATTTTTAATGAGAAATGATACAGAAAAAACAAGTAAGAATTGGATTAATTGGAACGGGTTTAATGGGAAGAACCCACTCCAATGGCTATAATCGGGTAGCCAATTTCTTTCCTGATTTAGCTTTCACTCCCGTTCTGAAAGCGGTTTGCTCTCGAAATAAAGATAAAGTACAAGCATTCGCAGACCAATGGGGTTATGAATCCGTTGAAACCGATTGGAAAAAATTAATTGACAGAGATGATATTGATGCCATTGATATTTGTACGCCCAATGACAGTCATGCTGAAATTTCTTTGGCGGCGGCGGCGGCAGGGAAAATGATTTTGTGTGAAAAACCACTTTCTCGAAATTTAGCCGAAGGAGAAAAAATGGTAGAAGCCATTGAGAAAGCAGGGGAGGGGGGTGTTCCTCTAAAAACAACTGTTTGGTATAATTATCGAAGATTACCCGCAGTATCCTTAGCAAAACAAATTATTGACTCGGGGAAATTGGGAAAAATTTATCATTATCGAGCTAACTTTTTACAAGATTGGACAATCAGTGCTGATTTGCCTCAAGGTGGAGAAGGTCTTTGGAGAATGGATATTGAAGCGGCTGGTTCTGGCGTTACTGGCGACCTTTTGGCCCATTGTATTGATACGGCCATGTGGTTAAATGGAGCAATTAAGGATGTTTCAGCCGTTACGGAAACGTTTGTAAAGGAACGAATGCACCAATTAACGGGTAAAGTTCAACCCGTTGGAATTGACGATGCTTGCATTTTTCACTGCCATTTTGAAAATGGTTCTCTGGGGCTTTTTGAATCTACTCGTTATGCTCGTGGACATAAAGCACTTTATACTTTTGAAATAAATGGTGCGGACGCTTCCATTCGTTGGGATTTGCATGATTTGAATCGCCTTGAATATTTCGACCATCGGGATGAATCAATCGTGAGAGGATGGCGGTCAATTCACGTAACAGATAGTGACCAACCGTACATGGATAAATGGTGGGTTCCTGGGTTAGGAATTGGATACGAGCATAGTTTTGTTCATCAAGTAGCAGATTTTTTAAAAAGTTTGGAGACTGGTGAAACGTGTTCTCCCACTTTTAAGGAAGCATTACAAACCCAAAAAGTTTGCGAGGCAGTGATTGATTCCGCCAATTCGAGGAGTTGGAAGGATACTCATGTAGATGGAAAATATGTGTAAATTTTAAATAAATAAAAAGTTGAATTTAAGTAAAAATAAAATCCCGAAAATGATGTCATTTTCGGGATTTTATTTTCTAATCTTACTTCCCTTTATCATCCAAAACTATCGCTTGGATTTTTTCTCTATTTACTAAATCATTAAATTCAGGAACTTTCTTATCCCTAATTTCTCTGAAACGAGCAATAACTTTATCAATTCTTACTGCTAAATCTTCATAAACCGCAAAATGTTGTTTGTTTGGCTTACTGAAACCTTCTGACATGGCATATCTTGCAATACCCGCCATTTTATCGTTCAATCTAATCGGATAAGCCAAAACATCTTGCGGTGCTTTTGCCTTTGTTTGCATCAATGAAGATTCAATAACTTCTAAAGAATCAATCATTGGTTGAGATACTTTTTTCAATTTTGAAACCAAAGCAGTGTCTTTCAAAGTAGTTAAATATCCACTAACCGAAGATTTAATCTTGCGAATTTGATTAATTGTAGTATGACATTCGCTTACCTTTTTGTTTACTTTTTGTACTAAATCAAATCGAGCTCTCAAGTCTTCATCACTCACGTTTAAATGTGGGTCTTTTTTGATTTCAAAAGTTTGTTCTGATAGCATTGTTTTGTCTTCAATCAATCTAACTTTATACGTTCCAGGCGTTGCAACTGCTCCTGCAATACTACCTGCCCACATTACGTTCGTTCCGTCAACTGCAACAGCATCTGGATAACTGAAATTCCAGATAAAATTATTCATCCCTACATTGGCTGGAATTGCACCAGGTTTTGGTTGTTTATTGTCTTCAAAAAAGTCTTTTGAAACTTTAAACGCTTCTCCTTTTTTATCTTTAATATTTGAATAAGTAATAATTGTATCACCTTTTTCAGTCAAGAATTGCAACTTTAATTCTTTGCTCGGCTTATTCGCTAAATAATATCTCACCTGTACACCGAAAGGAACATTTTCACCCGCATCAGCATCTATACGAGTAGGTCTTGCACCTCCATTCATCAAATAGGAAGGGCGTGGTTTGAATAAATGCGAATTTGTTTTCACCATGCCATCCATAATTTCATACAATGGCGTAACGTCATCCATAATCCAGAAAGCACGTCCGTGAGTGGCAACAACTAAATCTTTTTCACGCTTGTGAACTTGCAAATCTCTAATCGGAGTTTGTGGTAGATTTGAGTTCAGTTTCTGCCATGATTCTCCATCGGTAAATGATACATAAATTCCTCGTTCCGTTCCTGCATATAACAAACCTTTCTTGTTTGGGTCTTCTCTAACTACTCTACAATATTCATCAGCAGGAATTCCATTCGTGATTTTTATCCAAGTTTTACCATAATCAGTTGTTTTGAAAAGATAAGGTTTTCTATCGCCAAACATATATTTTGTAGCTGCTAAATAGGCTTTTCCTTTATCAAATTCTGAAGGTGAAATTAAATTAATCAAACTAAAATCTGGTAATTGAGCAGTTGGCAACGAAATATTATCCCATTTTTTGCCACCATCTTTTGAAACATGAACCATTCCATCATCCGAACCTGTCCAGAAATTACCTTTTTCAGTTGGAGATTCTGCAAAAGTGAAAATTGTTCCGTAAATCTCCGCTCCCGTCATGTCTTTGGTAATTGGTCCCCCAGTTTCTCCTAATGTTTTTGGGTCATTGCGAGTTAAATCTGGCGAAATAGTTTCCCAACTATATCCTGCATCATTCGTCACGTGAACGTGATTGGAAGTAATGTATAATTCTTTCGGATTATGAGGTGAAAATACGATGGGATATGTCCACTGAAAACGATATTTTTTTAGGATTGAAGGGGCTCCAATGGATGATACGGGGCAGATTGCAACGTCACGAGTTTCACCTGTTTCTGCATTATGTTGCGACATTTGACCGTCATATTCTCCACCATACGTAATTTTTGAGTTTAATGGGTCAGCGGCAATATAACCTGCTTCACCACCCGCAACGGGATACCAGGCTTTATTGTCAATACTGTTTCCATCGGTCCTTGAAGCAATTCTAACCGATGAATTATCTTGTTGAGCACCATAGACATTGTACGGAAAATCATTATCTAACGAAACATGGTAAAATTGTGCTGTTGGCATATCAACATCCGAGAAAGTTGCTCCACCATTGAAAGTTACTTCCGCACCTCCATCATCGCCAATGATGTAATTTTCTGGATTTTTAGGGTTTATCCAACAGTCGTGTGTGTCGCCATGATGAACCATTATTCGCTTGAAAGTTTTTCCACCATCATTAGATTTCATGGCATTTACATTCAAAACAATTAAATTATTCTCATTTTTAGGATCAATTTCCAAATCCATATAATACCAACAACGTTGCCACAGATTTTTATCATCATTAATTAGGGTCCAATTTTCTCCTCCATCATCCGAACGAAAAAGTCCACCTTTTGCATTTTCTACCAAGGCAAATAATCGGTTTGAATTTGAAGCAGCAACGGCAATTCCCATTTTCCCTAAAACTCCTTTTGGTAACCCTGGTTTTTGACTTAAATTCTCCCAAGTATCTCCGCCATCCAATGATTTATACAGTCCACAACCTTTTCCGCCACTGCTCATTGAATAGCCATTTCTATAGGCTTGCCACATTGAGGCATACACAATTCGAGGATTATTTGGGTCTAAACGCACCATGACAGCACCTGTACTGTCATTTTTTGACAGAATTTGCTTCCAAGATTTACCACCATCAGTAGTTCTAAAAACGCCTCTTTCTGGATTTGGAGCGAAAGGATTTCCCACCGAGGCCACATAAGCCACATCTGGATTTGTTGGATGAATTTCGATATTTGAAATGGCATCAGCTTTCGGCAATCCTACATGTTTCCAAGTTTTACCTGCATCCGTAGATTTGTAAACTCCATCTCCATAAGAAATGTTACTTCTCATATCGCCTTCGCCCATACCGACATAAAGCACATTTGGGTCTGACGGAGCAACCGCAATTGCACCAACGGATGAAGAATGAAAAGTAGAATCAGAAATTGGAAACCAATTTGCACCTGCATCAATCGTTTTCCAAACGCCTCCACCTACTGCTCCAAAATAGTAAATTAAGGGTTGATCCGCATGTCCTGCCACAGCCAATGAACGTCCTGAACGAAATGGACCAATATTTCTCCATTTTAAACCATTGAAAAGACTGTCATTCACTGAAAGACTTGTATTTCGTGTAATTGTTGAAGAATTAGCTTTTGTCTTTGCTTTTTGAGCAAAAGAAGTAGCTAATATGGTCAATAAAAACAAGGCAATAATTCCCAATTTAAAGGGTATTAGTTTTTTCATGTTGTTTGTTAGTATTTTTTAATAGAACGGTAATTTACAAAAAAATAAAGAAAAATCACATTTTTTTTCTACTCAATATTTAGTCTCAAATCCACGATAAGACTGAAAATTTTGGAATTATAAATTTGCTTAGATTTACAGTTTTTTTGATTACGGAACATATTAAAAAAATATCTTTTCTGCTAATCGAAAAGTATTGCAATGAGCTTCAACAATATCCCGAATTTGAGGGGAATATCCTCCTCCCATCGCCACAACAATTGGTAGTTTATGCTTAATGGCTTGTTGAAATACAAATTCATCTCGACGATAACAGCCTTGAATTGAAACACTTAACTTTCCTAATTTGTCAGTTTCTAATATATCAACGCCCGAAACGAAAAAGAGAAAATCGGGTTTTTGCTCTTCAATCAGTTTTGGCAAAATATTGTAGAGAATTGTCAAATATTCTTCGTCTTTCGTGTAGGTTTGAAGTTCAATATCTACATCAGATTTTTCTTTGTGGAGTGGGTAATTTTCTTTTCCGTGCATAGAAAAAGTGAAAACTCGTGGTTCATTTTGGAAAATTTGAGCCGTTCCATTCCCTTGATGAACATCCAAATCAATGACTAAAATTTTAGTAGCTAAATGATTATCAAGCAGATAATTAGAGGCAATTCCCACGTCGTTCAATAAACAAAAGCCTTCGCCTCTATCCGTATAAGCGTGATGTGTCCCACCCGCAACGTTCATGGCAATTCCGTTTTCTAAAGCAAAATGACAACAATCAATTGTTCCTTGGGTAATGATTGTTTCTCGTAAAACTAATTCGGCGGACAAGGGAAAACCAATTTTACGAATCATTTTTGGGTCGAGACAAAGATTTTTCAAGTCTTCCCAATAGGCTTTATTGTGCGTACGAAGAATCCATTTTTCATCAACAGTTTTGGGAGCAAAAAAATTTTCGGAAGTACAAGTTCCTTCGTATAATAATTGTTCAGGAATTAATTCATATTTCAACATCGGAAAACGATGTCCTTCAGGAAGAGAATGTTGGTAGATGGATGAATAGGCTATTTTTAATAATTTTGTCTGAACCATGATTTTCAGGATTAAAAGATTATGGGATTAAAAATGAACAAACAAATCCCAATAGTCAAACAAATCAATTGAATCAAGGTTCAGACAATTTTATACAATTATACTCTTTTAATATTTTTTAATCCTGCAATTGCTTCTAAAGGATTAGAATTACCAAATACATAACTTCCTGCAATCAGGACATCGGCACCCGCATCTACTAACTTTTGCCCAGTTTCTTGGTTTACGCCTCCATCAATTTCGATTAATGTGGTAAGCCCTCTTTCATCAATCATTTTGCGAAGTTTACGGACTTTTTCATAAGTAGATTCAATAAATTTTTGTCCTCCATATCCAGGATTTACGGACATTAGTAAAATCATTCCGCAATCTGGCAATATTTCTTCTACTACAGAAACAGGCGTTGCAGGGTTCAAAACTACTCCAGCTAAACAACCTAAGTCCTTGATTTGCTGAATAGTACGGTGCAAGTGCGTACAAGCTTCATAATGAACCGTAATATTTGCAGCGCCAATTCTTTTAAATTCCTCTAGGTACCTTTCAGGTTTTTCAATCATCAAATGCACATCCAAAGGCTTGGTTGCATGGCGATTAATCGCCTCAATAACAGGCATTCCAAAAGAAATGTTAGGCACAAAATGTCCATCCATTACGTCAATATGAAACCAATCTGCTTGTGAATTATTGACCATTTCAATATCACGTTGAAGATTAGCAAAATCGGCAGCAAGCACGGAAGGGGCAATTAATATATTACTCATTATTTAATTTTGGGTTGTGAAATACGGAACGCTGGTGACACTTATCATCTATTTATTAATACCGAAATAAATCTCCTTTCAAATCAAAAATCTCTAATTTTTGACCATCCTTTTTCTTTAAAATTATTCTATTGGGTTCGTTTGCGTCAATTGTTTGAACAAATTCAGCATCTTTGGGAAAATACAAATTTACGTACTGAGCACCTAAAACCGATCTTTTTATATTTTTTGTATAAATATCAGCTTCATAAAAAGTCTTTACATAAGAAGGATATACGATTGTATCACCCGATTGGTACAGTTTTTCTAATTTTTTAGCAATCATCGGATATGGGTTTTCTGAACGAGCTTTATCTCGGTAATTATACTTAAAAGATTCATCCTGTAAAACTTTTTTAACGGTTATTCCAACAAAGAATATTTGTATGCCAAAAATTGCCCAGATAACATAATTAAGCGGTTTTAACTTAACATTTGCCTGTAAAAGTGCCAAACTTACAATAATAATTGAATAAGGGAATGAGAAACCAGAATATCGTTGAGAAAGTCCAAAAGTATGCCCATTTTTGAAAGTCATTATCACTAAAAATAGCGTTGGTAAAAATGCTAAAATTACTAAAAACCAATTTTGTTTTCTTTGAACTTTATCCTTGGTTTCCCTCCAATATTCTATAAATAGATACAATAATAAACTACAGTTTACTAATTCTAAATACTGAAATTTAGCCGTTGAATAAAGTAAAAAGCCAATGACATTAGTTCCTAAAATAACTCCAATCCAAAGCCTGTTCCTTGTTCTTTGAAACTTATACAAAGAGAAAGCGGATAAAAAAGAAATGAATATAGCTAACATTAAATTTCTTTTACCAACGGTATTACTTAAAATATTGTTACTTGTAATAAATAAATCGGTAAAAATCGGTATTGATTTTTTCGTAACATTTCCCACCGTTGCAGGGTCAATATAACCTGCATGAGGGTTGGGAATTTGATGTGCTTCTTTATAATAAATTTTTGCCTGATAACTGAGCGTCGAAAAAGTATAATTTCCTCCTCCGTATAAAATCCAATAGCCAAAAGCCAAAGCTCCGATACTTAATGAAATGGGTAGTAAAATCCAAGGACGAGTTTTTCTAACAAATAATAAAACGTATAATCCATGAGCTAAGAAAACGGTTGCCGTTAAAAAATGGGATAATAAACAAAAAGCTGACAGGATTCCATAAGACCAATATAAACCATTTTTTTTCACGTCAATTTCCTCATTTTTAATAATCTTCAAGAAGATATAGGTTGCCAAAAGCGTCAAGAAAAAACTTAATGAATAATTTCGAGCTTGCTGACTGTACGCAATAAAAAAAGGCTCAATTGCCATTAAAAAGCAAGCCAAAAGGGCTAAATGAAGGTTTTTGAAATTTTCTTTGATGAAGAAAAACAATAGAATAATGGTCAAGCAACTGAATAATACGGATAAAAATCGGATTGAATAATCAGAAATTCCGAACACATTTATCCAATTATGTAGTAAAATGTAATAGAATGGACTATTCCCAATATCGCTTCGTCTGATGGCATCGTAATAATCCTCCAAGGATTTATCAGCCCAAAATTCCGAAGGCATGAAAGTAGTTTTTCCAGGTGTATAAAAACAATTTTTCTGTGTATTTCCTTCCATTGCCATACCTTGGCTTACTAAAACAGAGGCTTTTTCATCAAAAAAAATACCGTGTTTATCAAGATTGTAGGTTCTTAAACCGAAGGCTAATACAGTAATTAATAGTAAAATGGGAATTGAGAAACGAGAAAAATTCATTTTTTGATAACAAGTTTTAAATAGATTCCCACAAAATTATTACATATAAATCCCCCAAACAATAAAAAAGCCTTCTTGAAAATTTCAAGAAGGCTCAAAATGCTAAACTATATTTAAAATAAATATCCTAATGATAAAGCAATGGTTGTATTTCTAAAACCATAAAGATTAGTGTTATCATTCCCTAAAGTCCATATATTACCATTAAAATTGTATCTTCCTTCAATAAAAATATGGTCAGTAACCCTGCTTCCAAGCCCAAAAGTACCCCCCCAGCCTAAAGCTTTTTCGTTCGGAGCTTTAAGGTTTACAGTTGGTAAATATGAAATATAGGGTCCAATAATGGTGTACATTCCTCCATCTCCCATATTGATTTTAAATAATAAAGGTACTTCAAAATAATTTGAGGTGATTACGGAAGTATCAACTTTAAATCCTTTTTGACTGAATGCAATTTCGGGACATAGAATAATATCTTCGGATAGTTCAATAGTAGCAAACAAAGCAGCTTCAAATCCTATCAATGTTCCTTTTGGATTTGTGATGATGGCTCGCCCAAATTGAGTACCTGCATGAACACCTGCCCTAATTCCAAATCTACTATTTGATTGAGCAAAAGTGGCGTGTGAAAAAGTGAAAAATATGCCAATTATTAAAATTTTAACAATTGAGGATGAAGTAGTTTTTTTCATGATTTGACAAATTACACATGTAAGGTTATAAATTTAAGGGTTTTTATAAAAAATCTTATTATAACTTATTTTTTGGCGGTAAATTAGCTAAAAATAACTTTTATTTTATGACTCCACAGGAACAAATCAACCAACTTACTGACGAATTAAACGATTTGAATTTTCAATATTATCAAAATTCTATTTCAAAAGTAACTGATATTGAATTTGATAAACTTTTAGTTCAACTTCGTGATTTAGAAAATCAGTATCCAGAATTTGTACGTGAAGACTCGCCAACTCATCGAGTTGGTGGAACAATCTCGAAAGAATTTGAATCAGTAACGCATAGATTTCCCATGCTTTCATTGGGTAATACGTATAGTGCAAAAGACTTAACAGATTTTGATGAAAGAGTTCGTAAAGGACTTGGTGAAGCAGATTACGAATACATTTGTGAATTAAAATTTGATGGAGTGGCATTGTCTATGTGGTACGAAAACGGCACCTTATCTCGTGGTGTTACCCGTGGTGATGGTGTTAGAGGAGATGATATAACTGCAAATGTTAAAACCATAAGGACAATTCCTTTAAACATTAGTGCAAAAAATATGCCAGTTCGTTTTGAAGTGCGTGGAGAAGGTTTTATGCCTTTAATAACTTTTGAGGCGTTGAATAAAGAGCGTGAAGATATTGGTGAACAATTGTTGGCAAATCCACGTAATGCTGCATCGGGAACGTTTAAAATGCAAGATTCGGGTGTGGTAGCTAAAAGAAAAATGGATTGTTATATGTACCAGTTTTTATCGAATGATGACGTTTTTTCAACCCATGAAGAAAGCCTTATTCGGATGAAAGAAATGGGATTCAATGTTTCTCAAACATGGGAAAAGTGCAAAAATATGGAAGAAGTTTTGGCTTTTATAAGTCAATGGGATAAGAAGCGACATACGTTACCTTTGAATACGGATGGAATTGTTATTAAGTTAAATTCATTTGCTCAACGTAATATTTTAGGATATACCGCAAAATCTCCAAGATGGGCAATTTCTTATAAATATCAATCAGAATCTGTTTCAACACTTTTAGAATCAGTTAGTTACCAAGTTGGACGTACTGGAAATATAACGCCTGTCGCTAATTTAAAACCTGTACTTTTGGCAGGGACAACCGTTAAACGTGCCAGTATTCACAATGCTAATGAAATAATTCGCTTAGATTTATACCTTGGCGATTATGTATTTGTTGAAAAAGGTGGTGAAATTATTCCAAAAATCACCCGTGTAGATTTAGATAAACGAAGCAACAATCTTGTAAAAGTTCAATTTCCTACAACTTGCCCAGAATGTGGAACCGAACTCATTAGGAAAGATGGAGAAGCCAATCATTATTGCCCAAATGATAAAGGTTGCCCGCCCCAAATCAAAGGAAAAATTGAGCATTTTATCCAACGGAAAGCCTTAAATATTGAAAATTTAGGAACGGAGACAATTGATATGTTTTATCACAAAGGACTCGTAAAAAATCCTGCTGATTTATACGATTTGAAACGTGAAAATTTATTAAATTTGGAAGGATTTAAAGAAAAATCTATTCAAAATATTTTATCTGGTGTAGAAAAATCCAAAGAAATTCCTTTCAAACAAGTATTATTTGGCATTGGAATTCGTTTTGTAGGGGCTACGGTTGCGGAAAAATTAGCTATCTATTTCAACGGTATCGATAATTTAGCGAAGGCAACCCAAGAAGAATTATTACAAGTTCCTGAAATTGGTTTACGTATAGCACAAAGCGTAGTAGAATATTTCCAAAATACTGATAATCAAGAATTTATAGCTCGATTAAAGGCTGCTGGTTTACAGTTCACATACAATTCCGTTGAAATAGTTGTTGAAGGGGAAGGTTTGGCAGGAAAAACTTTCGTAATTTCGGGTACTTTTCAGAATTTTGAACGGGACGACTTAAAAATTAAGATTGAAGCCAATGGTGGAAAAGTACTGAGTGGCGTTTCTGGCAAATTAAATTATTTGATTGCAGGGGCAGAAGCAGGACCCTCCAAATTAGAGAAAGCTCAAAAACTGAATGTTGCTGTTATTTCCGAAGATGATTTTATAAAAATGTTATAATTGTATCACGATTCTCCAGAATCGTGAAAATCATAGCCACTTTTACGATTCTGGAGAATCGTGATACATTTTAAAATGCGATTCTGGAGAATCGTAGTACACATAAAAAATGAGACCAAAATTTCACGGGGTAGCCCCAGCCTTAATTACCCCAATGTTGGCAAATGGGCAAGTTGATTATCAAGGATTAAAAAGATTAATCCAACACGTAACCGATGGTGGCGTGGATTATATGGTTGTTCATGGAACAACAGGTGAGTCGGCAACAACTGATAAAAACGAGAAAAAAGCAATTTTAGATTTTATAAAGGAAAATAATTCAAAGAATTTACCAATTGTTTATGGACTCGGCGGAAACAATACTGCCAACGTTATAAAATCTATACAAGAAACTGATTTTCAAGGCGTTGATGCTATTTTATCAGTTTGTCCGTATTATAATAAACCAGATGCAAGGGGTATAATTGCCCATTATTCAGCCATTGCTGATGCTTCTCCTGTTCCCATCATAATGTATAATATTCCAGGTCGTTCAGGTATAAACATGTCTGCCCAAACAACCTTAACATTGGCTCAACATCCAAATATTATTGGAATTAAAGAAGCATCGTGTATTATTGAACAGTGTATGGAAATCAATAAAGATAAACCAGAAGATTTCCTCTTAATTTCAGGTGATGATGTGCAAGCTGTCCCTACGATTGCCTGTGGAGGAGTTGGAATTATTTCTGTAATTGCCAATGCAACTCCTGAGAAATTCTGTGAAATGATTCATGCAGCGATGGAGGGAGATTTCCTAAAAGCACGAACGATATTAGGCAGTTTCTTGGCGATTGATCCATTATTATACGAAGAGGGAAATCCTGTGGGTGTCAAAAAAATTATTGA
>JACMRQ010000273.1 GCA_014376355.1 Arcicella sp.
AATAGTAGGCAATGGTTTTGTTTTTAATACTGCTGCTACCTATTATTCTTATTCTGGACGATCATCCACTTTCAATCAGGCTTATACGCTTTGGAACATGGCAGTTGCCAAGAAAATATTTAAAGCACAAACGGGTGAAATTCGTTTATCAGTATTTGATTTACTTAAACAAAATACCAGTATTCAACGGAATATTACGACTAATTATATTGAAGATACCCAATCAAACGTACTTCAACAGTACTTTATGCTAACATTTAGTTATAATTTAAAGAAGTATTGGAAAAGTTAAAAAGGCAGAAAAAATTTATGTATAAATAACTAAAATCACTTCGTTCGTTATTGTTGATTTTGTATTCATAAATCTTAAGGAAATATTATGATTTTTTACGGACTATTAAAATAATGAGCTATTCTTAATCATGGAAGCAAAAAATTATTGACGAAGAAACAGAAAGACATATTACGGTAAAAAAATCAAGTAAATAATTTATTATAAAAGCAATACGAAATATATAATCTTTGTATGCTCTCACGTAAACATCATTAAATTAATAAATATTCAACTATGAAAAAAATATTGTTTCTATTGACAATTTTGTCTGGATTTTTCTTGATAAGTTGTAAAAACCAAGATGTAACGCCAAGTTCATCATTAGACCAAGTGTTTGCTTCGATGCAAGCATCGGCGGCTCGTAATGCTGCGGTTAATGATACCGTTACGAAGGGAAAATGTAAAGGTAAATTAACGAGCATTGACGTTGCGACTTTACCAACAACTATTACGGCGTATATTAATGCTAATTATGCAGGTGCAGTTATCAAATTTGCAGGAAAAGATGATAAAGGACAGATTATAGTAGGATTATCATTGAATAACGTTGAGACAGGTTTGCTATTTGACGAAAAAGGTGTTTTCAAACAAAAACTGGAACGCTATCAAGAAGGAGCGAAATTAACTGAAGTTGCAATTAATACGCTTCCTGCAAACGTGAATGCGTATGTAACTAAGAATTATGCAGGATATACCATCAAACGTGCAGGCAAAGACGCTGATGGAAATTTATTGGTTGGATTAGATAACGGTACTGGTCATAAAGTATTAAAATTTGACTCTGCTGGTAATTTCAAAGAAGAATTACAAGTGCCACCCCATGAAAAAGGTCCAGGTGAACATGGTGGGCCGAACGGACCAGGTTACGGACATTAATCCCTCAGAAGTTTTATTGTGAGTATAAAAATGTTCCGAAAAAAATAACTTTCGGAACATTTTTTTTATTACGAGGCTTGACCGCCATTTACACCCAAAACTTGTCCATTGACAAATCCTGATTCGTCTGAAGCCAAGTATAAATAAGCATTAGCAATATCCAGTGGGTCACCCATTCTTCTCACTGGAATAGAATTGATTACCTCCAAACGCACCGCTTCTGGAATGGCATCAGTCATATCGGTTTTTATAAATCCTGGAGCAACGGCATTTGAGGTAATATTATGCTTCCCTAATTCTTTCGCCCAAGTTTTCACCATCCCGATTACTCCCGCTTTGGCGGCAACATAATTAGTTTGTCCGAAATTTCCATGCACACCCACGATAGACGAAGTACAAATAATTCGACCATAATTGTTCTGGACCATAAACGGTGCAATTGATCTTGTACAATTAAAAACTCCCGTTAAATTCACATCAATAACTTGTTGCCATTCAAGATGTGACATCTTCAAAAGCGTTTTATCACGAGTAATTCCCGCATTATTTATCAAAATATCAATCCGTCCGTATCTTTCAAAAATCTCTCTACTTGCCGCTTCAATCGCAGGAACATCGGTGGTGCTGATATGCATAAATTCACAATGAAATCCTTGTTCTCGCAGTCCAGAAGCGGTTTGTTCGCCTGTTTCTAATAAATCCCAAATAATGACAGTTGCACCTTCACGGCAAAATAATTCGGCAGCAGCTGCTCCTATTCCTCGGGCAGCACCAGTAATAATGGCAATTTTGTCTTTTAATCTCATGGTTTTGTTTTTGTATAACGAACTTCCAAGTTCGTTCTATTGAAAAAATCATTTTCGATTCTGGAGAATCGAGTTACACATTACTCATAAAGCATAGAAATCAACTCCGCAATACAGGCTGGTTTTTCTTGTCCTTCAATCTCAAAAATACAATTCATCGTAATTCTAAGACCATTTGGCTTGGCTTCCTCGGCTTCCATCAAACTCGCTCGCATACGCACTTGTGACCCCGAAGGCACGGCAGACGTAAAACGAATTTTATTGGCTCCGTAATTTACACCCATTTTTACGGATTCAACTTTGAACAGATCTGCCATAAACTTTGGTGCGAGTGAAAGCGTCAAAAATCCATGAGCTACGGGCGTTTTGAAGGGAGAAAACTGCTTTGCCATTTCAACATCTACGTGAATCCATTGAAAATCTTGGGTAGCTTTGGCAAAATCATTGATCATTTCCTGCGTAACAGTCATGTAAGGCGTGATTCCTATCTCCTGTCCAACGCAGTTTTTGAGTGATGCCAGATTTGGAAAATTTTTCATATTTTTTTTATGTAACAGGGACAGTTTTATCTGAAGTAAATTATAATAACGGGCAAGGCTATCGAAACGTGAGACCGTCATTCCATTAATACAAACATAAACAAAAAAGCCGTAAAACGGTTCATCATCGCATTACGGCTTCCATTTTCATAGATAGGTTCAGAGGTAAATGTTAATTTAAAGCAATCTGGCGGTAAATTTTTGTAGGTTTAGTCGTTACTAAATTTATTTCTTCTATTAATTTTTCATCTCCATTCTTAAATTCAAAAGTGTATTTTCCATCTTCCAATTCGTTTAAATCATATTTGCTATGATAACTTGAACCATTTTTACGAACGTGTTCACTTATCAGTATTTCGTCTTTAGTATCCTTTAATATTACGGTTAAATCTTTGTCAGTCGTTTTCTGAATTGATACGTTCATTTTTATAGAATTTACGCTCTGAAACATACCAACTTCAAAAGTATTTGCTTTGATTAGGTCGACATTTTTATTCGATGCGTTGGTGATAAAAGTCATAGCTGACAAAGAAGCAATTGCGAGAGTTAACGATAGCACAGAATCGCAGATTCAGAAAAATATCTTTCCATATTTCTGGTTATAAAATGCAGGTCTTTTTGATTATGTTACACCAAATATGAAAAACATCATAAAAAATCACGACCCTATCAAGTCCCGCAACCATTCTTAACAATGGAATAGTATTTGATTGAACAGAATTACTAATATTGTAGGTAGTTTTTAAGAAAAATAGTAAATTTCAGAAATTTATTGAATTTCAAATGGGATCAAGTCAGCCGAAAATCAGACCATGAATTTAGTGATTATTAAAAATTATAAAACGCTATAACATTTTAACTCAAAATGGCAGAAGAAGAAAAAAGTTTTGGACGTAAATTATTAGGATTCTTTATTGAAGAAGATACAACACATACCCAAACGCAAACGACGGTCACTCCCACACGGGCAGAAACGCCTCCGAGAGTGCAAGTTCAGCAAACTGTTGCTGTTCAAAACGCTTCTGGAACGGGCGTAGTCGATAAAAAATTTGGGGAACATTTTGTATCGCTGCTTGAAAACTCCAACTTTAAAGGTCCTGATTATTTTGAATATATGCAGGCTTTAAGGAGTTTGGCAGGTTTGGGACTTTCAGAAGAGAAACAATATCAGGCAGCTTGGGCAAGTTTTAAGGCAATGGGAGGAATTACAGATGTTACGGTTTTGACCAATACTGCAAATCAATACGTAAACATTTTGAACGATGACCTTCAGAATTTTTTAAAAGATGTTGAAACGGCAATTACTGATAAAGTTGGAGGTTTGAAAAATAGTTTAAAAACCACTCAAGATGAAAATACAACATTAGCCAAACAAATCATTGATTTACAGAATCGAATTAACACTAATAATGAAAAGATTACAAAAATTACGACTGATATTTCAGAACAAAGTGCGAGAATTACGACTAATAAAAGCAACTACGAAGTCACGTATAATTCTTTCGTTGAGCAAATAAAAGGCGATATTGCAAAGATTTCACAGTATTTGAGTTGAGAAAATACAGGAATAAATTCATAGTATTATTTTGATTAGTATATGAATAATTTAAAACCAAAATTTAACTAATTAACATTATAACAATGGCAGATTTTTCACAAATTGGAGGAAATACCCCTCAACAATCATTTTGGAGCAAACCAGAAGGCATTACAACTTTGCTTTTCTTAGCCGCAGCGGGTGCTTTGGGACTTTACTATATTAATCCTATTTTAGAATTTTTGATAAAAGTTACTTCAAATACACTTTATTTGGCTGGACTTTTAGGCGTTTTGGCGTTATTAATTTTCTTGGTTACAAGCCGTGATATTAGAACGGGTGTATTCTTTTTGTTCAAAACGATGATGCGTAAAATTGCGGGTATAATTGTACAACTCGACCCAATTGCCATCATGAAAATCTATATTTCTGATTTGAGAGAAAAGAAAGAAAAAATGTCAGGACAGATTGATATTTTAGCGGGTCAATTAGTGAAATTAAACAAAAAAATTACGGAGAATAACGAAAATATCAAAACCAAATTTGCTGAGGCTAATAAAGCAAATTCAATGACGGATAAACCTGGCATGAAAGAAGCGGCAGCCTTGGCAACTATTGAAGGAGCGGGTTTACAGGAAATGAACGAAAAATTATTCCCTTTGCAAAAAAACATGAAAACGGTGATGGGATTTATGGAAAAAGTAGCTTCTTCGGCAGATTATATTATTAAAGAAACCGAAATTAAAGTAAAATTAAAAGAAGCTGAATATGAGATAGTTAAGTCATCTTCGAATGCTTTGAAAACTGCCATCAGTATTTTCAAGGGCAATCCAGACAAGAAATTTTATTTTGATGAATCAATGGAATATATTCAAGATGACATGAGCAAAAAATTGGGCGAAATGAAACGTGCAATGGATTATTCAATGGATTTTATTAATTCCGTGGATATTCAAAATGGCATTTTAACCGATAAAGGACAACAAATGCTTGACGCTTATAATCAAGGAGAATTTAAATTAATTACCTTAGATGCTCCATCTGAAAAAAAGATAGAACTAAATCCATCGAAGGATTCTGGTTATAAGAGTTTATTAGATTAGAAAATAAAAGAATAACAAAAAATAATCCTCAAAAGCCGTCACCGAAAGTGATGGCTTTTGTAATTTTACCCCATGAACACAATACTCATCCTAAATGCCCAAGTGGTAAACGAAGGCAAAATCGAAATCAAAGACGTTTTTATTAAAGATGGTTTCATTGATAAAATCAGTACAGATTTGTCAAATTTGCAAGCCGATAAAGTCATTGATGCCAATGGAAAATATCTTTTCCCAGGCGTAATTGACGACCAAGTTCATTTCCGTGAGCCTGGACTTACTCATAAAGGCTGTATTCATTCAGAAGCTCGTGCGGGTGTAGCTGGTGGAGTAACAACTTTCATGGAAATGCCAAATACTGTTCCAAATGCTTTGAATCAGGGATTTTTGGCGGATAAATATGACATTGCTGCTCGCACATCATTAGCAAATTATTCCTTCTATATGGGGGCATCCAATGACAACATTGAGGAGGTTCTGAAAACTAATATTCACAACGTTTGCGGAATTAAAGTTTTTATGGGTTCATCTACGGGAAATATGTTGGTAGATAATGAGAAAACGTTAGAAAATATCTTTTCAAAAAGTCCCATGCTCATTGCCACACATTGCGAAGATGAGGCTACAGTTCGGGCAAATACTGAAATTTACAAACAACGTTTTGGCGATAATCCACATCCACGGGTTCACCCCGAAATCCGAAACATTGAGGCTTGTTACAAATCTTCTTCGATGGCAGTTGAGTTGGCAAAACGCCATAACGCACGTCTGCACATTCTGCACATTACCACGGGAGAAGAAACGCATTTATTCCGCAATGATATTCCGTTAAAAGAGAAAAGGATTACTTCCGAAGTTTGCGTACATCACCTTTATTTTGATGCTCGAGATTATGAAACGCTTGGAAATCAGATAAAATGCAATCCTGCGGTAAAGGCGGATGGACACAAACAGCAACTTTTGGAGGCATTACTCGATAACCGCCTTGATGTAATTGCCACTGACCACGCACCTCATACATGGCAAGAAAAACAGAATTCTTATTGGTCATCCCCATCGGGTTTGCCAATGGTACAGCATCCCTTAAATATAATGTTAGAGTTTTATCAAGAAGGAAAAATTTCGTTGGAACGCATCGCTGAAAAAATGGCTCATGCTGTAGCGGATTGTTTTCAGATTTCAAAGCGGGGATATATTCGAGAAGGCTATTGGGCAGATTTGGTTTTAGTAGATTTAAAAGACAAAACAACTGTCTCGAAAGACAATATTTATTATCAATGCCAATGGTCGCCTTTGGAAGGAAAAACTTTTAACTCGATTATCACACACACCTTAGTATCAGGGCATTTAGCTTTTGAAAAAGGAAATTTTGATGAAAATGTACAGGGAAAAAGGCTTTTATTTGAGCGATAGTAATTTTGGAAGATTAACAAAATCCTGTTTTGTTAATCTTCCAAAATTATCTAAAATGCTTTTGATTTACTTGGAAATAACTTATCTCTTAACACTAAGAACGGAATTTCAATGGTTTTGGATAATCCCCATCCAACAAAAAATGTCACACTTAAATAGACAAAAAACACGCCTAATTTAACCGCATAATGCGTATCTAAATAAGCTCCATTCGGCAAAATAAACCACCAGATTATCGTCCAGTGAATTATATAAATCGAGTAAGAATAAAGCCCCATTGAAGCCGTTAAAGTATGTATTTTTTTGAAGAAGGGAGGATAATTATTAGTTGAATAAATACTTAATAATAATACTCCTCCAAATCCTATGTATAAAGACGAAAACCCCCAAGTAGTCATTTGAGGGCTATAATCCCAAAAAACAAGACATGGTATAAGAAATATAAAACTGCTAATACGGAGTACTATTTTGTTGTTATTTACGAAATCAGCGAGCTTCGATTGATGAAAATGGTAATAGTAGGACAACAACGTACCAAAGAACAATGAATCAATCCGTAAATGAGTAGGAGATACGTTATTGATGTGTGAAAAAGGATGGTTTAAAGTCGCCAGAATTCGGAATGCCAAACAACTGATAGCAATTATTATAAACAAGCTTGGAATGATATTAAAAGCTTTTTCTCCCGTTTTTGAAATACCAATCAGTGTAAGAAATAAAAGTGGTAATAATAAATAAAAATGTTCCTCTACATCAATTGACCATGTATGAATCCAAAAGACATCTCCTCCAACATAATTTTTGTAAAAAAGAGCTTCTGATTGTAAGGCATGATAATCTATCTGTTTGAGCGGGTCTAATTTGACATCAATTAAATACAAACCAATCAAAAGGTAGAACAATGGATAAATTTTTAGTCCTCTACGCACAAAAAACCTAATAAAATCAATTTTACCTGTCTTTTTATATTCTCCAAACAATAAACCTGATACCAAAAAACCACTTAATACGAAGAATAAATCAACGCCCACCCACCCAATTTTATAGAGAAAAATATTTATCCCATAATGTCTGCATAAAGTTAAAATAATGGCAACGCCTCTTAGAAAATCGACTGCTTGGTTTCTATTATTTGTATTTTGAATCATGTAATTATTTTTTGTAATAAGGAATCAATTGACTTTATAAAAAGTTAGTACTGGTTAATGAAGATTGCCATTTTAACGATTTTAAATACCATTTTCTTTATAAATAAATTGATGAGAAAAAGAAAGATATTCAAAAACATTAAACTCATTACAAATGCGTTCAATCAAAATATTATTCCTCTCCATACCAAAAGCACTCCTAATTAATACACATTCAAATGAGTTTTGGAATTTAATAAATCCGCAAACTGGTAGTAAAATGATGAAAGCAAATTTTAAAATTTTTCATAAAATAAACTTACAAAAACTGTTCATTTAAAAATTTATTAAACTTAATGCGGTATTTCAAAAAATTCTCTTAATTTTGAACAGCTATTTAGGATTTCCGCAAACATATATCCTCAGTCAGTTATTGCATAATTATTTCATTATCAATAACTTAATATCGTTCATTCGGCTTTCAACGATATTCCAAGTTTATAATTTTTACTTTTTATGTTGTTATTTACGATGAAATTTAGGTTTTGTGTTGAATTCATTTCTCAAAACTAATCGTTAAATTACAAAACAAAATTAGCAAAACATTATCCTAAATTCGCATTAAGCATTGTTATATTCCGCCAATCCAATTAATCTTTACCTAAAAAAATATGGCTTTTTACGAACACGACATTGAAATTCCTTCCGAAAAGAAAAATAACATAATCAAAGTAATTGGCGTGGGAGGTGGCGGTAGCAATGCCGTTGAACACATGTATATAACCAAAATTCAAGATGTGGATTTTGTAGTATGCAACACGGATTTACAAGCACTTAACGATAATAAAGTTCCAACAAAACTTCAGTTGGGGGCAATCCTCACCGAAGGTTTGGGGGCAGGAACAGAACCCGAACAAGGTCGTTTGGCAGCTTTGGAGAGTGAGGCACAAATCAAAGCCTTATTGCAACCAGAAACCAAAATGGTGTTTATAACTGCTGGTATGGGAGGAGGTACGGGTACGGGAGCAGCTCCAGAAATTGCCCGAATTGCCAAAGAATTAGATATTTTGACGGTTGCCATCGTTACTGCTCCATATTCTTGGGAAGGCACCGATAAAATAGATGCTGCTAATGCTGGCATTAAAATTCTTCAAGAAATTTGTGATACAGTGTTAGTAATTTTAAATGACAAATTACTTGAAATCTTTGAAGACCTCAACATCTTAGAAGCCTTTGAACACGCCGATGATGTACTGGCAAATGCTGCAAAATCAGTAGCGGAAGTTATTACGAAGTCGGGGAAAGTAAATGCAGATTTTAAAGATGTTAAAAAAGTATTGAAAAATGCAGGGCAAGCCGTAATGAGCCAAGCCACAGCCCAAGGCATAAATCGTGCAAAAGAAGTAATAGAACAAGCACTTGATTCGCCATTATTGAATAATCAAAGTATCAAGGGGGCTCAACGTATTTTAGTTACAGTTTCTACGAGTAAAGAAAATATAATGGGTGTTAAGGAACAGAGCACTATTACCACCCATATTATTGAAGCGATTGGTGGACCACCCCAAGGGTTTAAATTAGGTTTTACTATCGAAGAAGGCTTGGGCGATAAAATGAATATTACCGTGATTGCGGCAGGGTTTGATAAAAAACACCTAAAGTTAGATACTCTCAATGGTGTAAAAATAGAAGTTGCGAAGGAACGCCAAGCAGTAGACACGATGGAAAATGAAGAAGAGGAACAAGAAGAAGATGTGAAAGAAGAGGCAAAACCAATACAACCAATTATTTTTACGCATCGTGAGGATGATACGCTTCGTTTACGCAAAATGATTGATGCTTTTTGTCAAAAATTACCAACCGAAGAGGAACTCGAAACGCCTGCTTTTCAACGATATGGAATAAAATTATTAGATGTTTCCGAAATAAAAGGCGTTGAATTTCAAAGGCATTCGTTATAACTATTAGAATAACAATCAACAGTCCCGCAAAAAAGAAACTTTTTTGCGGGATTTTACTTTAATCAAACCCTCGCCAAACCAATGAAAATGCTTTTAACCATTCTCCTGTTTATTATTTCTACTAATTTCTTATATGCCCAAGAAGAAATCAACAAACTCACTCTCGATAGGGAATTGCTTTATCGCAAGTATAAAGAAACTGAAAGCCTTACATCAGGATTTTTTGGCAATCGTTCAAAAGGCGATTTGCAAACAACAATTGATGCTTTGAATAAAATTATTAAAAAAGATAACGAGATTTTGGATAAATTGAAAAATATTCAAGCTGATTCAAAAATAGAATTTACTAATAAATACAATGACTTAATTATGCAAAATAATGATATGAGTCAGAAAAATAGGGAATTAATCAAGATGAGCGAAAGACATAAAGGATATTCAAAGGAAAATCATCAAATAATTGAAAAAACCGAGCAAAAACAAACATTAATAATTTCATTTTTGGTTGTATTCGCATTATTATCGGTAGTTTATGTGATAAAATATTTTGTATTAAAAGACGCAATGAGAAAATTATCAAATAGTATTAAGCCTTGAAATACTTTCAAAACTGGCTATCCATTACTCATATAAAAACGACCTCCTCAATAATCTCTTCACCAACTTCTTTATTAAGTATTGTTACAATTTTAGATTTCGCCATTAAAAGTTCATTTCGTAAAGGGGCAGAATCTAATTGAACAAAAAGTTTTTTATCTTTAATATAAATTTCCGTAGTTCGTGAAGAAATGGGTCTGCCCATAATCTGTTCCCAGTATGCCACAATATAAGTTTCATTAAATTTAGAACGCAATTTATATAATTCAAGCATATCTTCAATTGCTTGTTTCAAGGGTAAAGCCTTGTTATTTCGTTTTGAGTTCTCTCTGTTATATTGATATGCTTGTGCCAAATGATTTTGCGATTTATGGAGCTATGAAGGTAATTATGATTAAGGGAAAAACAAAATCATAAGGTTTAATTGTCCATACTTAACGTCTTAAAATATATCATGAATCTATTTTTGTACATACAAATTACCGAAAATTCCGAGGACGTAAAATTTAATAATCCCACTATTTCTAAGATAAAAGAGAAGAATCTTGATCTAACTATTTATGATATAGATAATCATTCTGAACCTTTCATTATTGGTTATGCCAACAAATTATTATTCGAAGCAACTAAAATAATTCTTTTAATTGAGACGAATCAACAAAGTAGTTTTCCTAAATTAATGTCTTTATTAACTTACGTACTTGACAATCCAGAGGGGATAGAAATTATTATTAAGGGAAATAATTTAAAATTAGAAAAAATGCTAAGTATTTTTTCTAATTTTCGAGTTTCAGAAACTGCTTACGAAATCGAACAGATTGAACAAATTATCACTAAGTTTTTGTGAAAAATGTGCTTCTACGAAAAATCATACCTTTTCTACGAAAAATTATTTTCTTGAAATAGTACCTTAAAAATGTTTCAAAACCCCTAATTTTATTAAGATAGTACAATCCAAAGTATTTGTTGAATTTTTTTTTACTTAAACTTGACACAGTGCATATTAAAACTAAAAAAAAATTATGTTAGATTTGTTAAACTGTCTAAGCAACCTTTTTCAATAGAATATTTTGCTTATTCGTCATTTCTCATTTTTTTATTTTAAAATTCACCTAAAATTGTGTTTTAACTTAAACCCAAATTACCAAACTAATGAGTACACAAGCAAAAACCCCAGCTGCTAAACCAGCAGCACCAACTCCAAAAAAATCAGGCGGCATTCCAGCAGGCGTGGTTATGTTAATTCTTTTTGTTATTGCAGAATTGTTTTTCCATTTTGTTATGGGTGACGGTTCTCGCTTCGAGGGTGGTACAAATGAAGGTGCCCCAAAACAAGGCGATTATCTCGCTATCGCTTTTAAAGGCGGTGTTATCGTGCCAGTATTAATGACTTGCTTTTTGACTGCTTTGACTTTCTCAATTGAACGTCTTATCACAATCGGAAAAGCAAAAGGAAGTGGTGATGTAAATGCTTTTGTCCGTAAAATCCAATCTTTGTTAGACAAAGACGATACAGACGGAGCGTTGAAAGAGTGCGACAAGCAAAAAGGTTCGGTAGGAAACGTAACGTTAGCGGCTGTAAAAAAATACAAGCAATTAACATCTGACGGTTCATTAGACAAAGAGCAAAAATTGGCCGCTCTTAGCAAAGAAGTTGAAGAAGCTACTTCATTGGAATTACCAATGTTAGAGAAAAACTTAACTATCATTGCAACATTGGCATCAGTATCTACCTTAATCGGTCTTTTAGGAACGGTAATTGGTATGATTAAAGCGTTCTCGGCACTTGGTAATTCAGGTGGTTCAACCGATTCAACGGCTTTGGCAAATGGTATCTCTGAAGCCCTTGTAAATACGGCATTGGGTATTGGTACATCAGCGGTTTGTATTATTGCTTATAACTTCTTTACGTCTAAAATTGACGAATTGACTTATAGCGTTGACGAAATCGGTTTGAGTATCAACCAAAATTATGCAACACACCATAATTGATAATTTGACAATTAGGTAATTTGAAATAATTTTCAAATCTAAAATCTTCAAGGAGTACTATTGAAAATTTATCTAATTAATCAATTTGTGAGCTAGTTGTTCGTTACATCATTATCAAATTACTAATTCTCAAATATTCAAATTAAAACATTATGTCAAAAGTTAAAGCAAAACGACAAAGCGTTTCTCTCGATATGACAGCAATGTGCGACGTGGCGTTTTTGCTACTGACCTTTTTCATGCTAACTGCTAAGTTTAAGCCCGAAGAAGCCGTAACAATCACTCCACCCTCATCTATCTCAGAGAAGAAACTTCCAGCAGGAGAAGGTTATTTAACCATCTCAGTTGGACCAGACGGCGGAATTTTCTTAGGAACAGAAGACAAAACTGCAAAAGACGCCATGCTTGAAAGAATGGCAAACCGAATGGGAATAACTGTAACACCAGAAATGCAGAAGAATTACAATGCTTCAGAATTGGTAGGTTATCCAGCAGGTGCAATGCGTCAAGTTTTAGGAATGAAACCTTCCGATGTAAAAGCACAAGGTTTATTAAAAGGTATTCCTTTGGATACTGCAAATAATGAACTTTTCCTTTGGGTTAGTTACGCAAAAATTGCGAATCCAGCCTTGAAAGTGGCAATCAAAGGTGATGCAAATTCAAACTACAAAGTATTTAACTCAATTGTTAGCACTTTGCAAGATCAAAATATCAACGTATTTCAGTTGATAACATCACCAGAAGGTAAGCCAAAATAATTTTATTTTAGTTGTACTCAGTAGTTTTAACCCTGCCTCTCTTTCGAAAGGCAGGGTCTTATAAAACTTAGTTAATAGTTATTAGAGAATAGTTAATAGTTTTTAAATTCTCCATAAAATTATTTGT
>JACMRQ010000274.1 GCA_014376355.1 Arcicella sp.
TAAGTATACATCCTGAAAAATTAATTTCAAAAATTGAAAAACTTGCGTTCGATAATGTAAGTGTCTTTTGGGAGCTCTTTAGTTATTTTGAGTTATATAAAAAGACTGACCGAATATTGTTTGTTAAGATCTTAAATACCTACCCATCTCATATTAGGTATATACTTAAGCTCAAACAACTTATACAATATTACAATTTTGAAATTCGCACATTCTTATTAACTTATAATGAAAGTGCAGAACTTCTACTCTCTCATTATGAAGAAAAAACCACGGGTAACGCACTAGAATATATTTTTCCAAAAAGTCTTACAGAATCTGACAAACATACAATCATCGCTCAATATCTTGAATCTGAAGAGCCTAACTTAAATTACGTAGACCTAATTAGAAACTCAAAGCATCTAAAACTTACATCAAAAATTCTTTTAAGGGCAAAACAAATTGCTGAAATCATTAATGATAAATATTTGAATGATTCAAATGCAACGAAAATTGAAGTTGGAGCTTCATTAGATATGAGTCAGTCTGAACCCGTAATTTTTGATCACAAAGGAACAGAAACAAATTACATTTATGGTGGTCTGTATTTTGATTCACTACTTACTGATAATGAACTTTTTGATACTTTCAAAAACTTATTTATTTATACTGGCAGAGATGGTTTGATAGATTTGGTAAACAAAAATGCTGAAATGGACAACTTGGAAAAGGTGTTCATGAAGTCCAAAAATGAATATACAACAGGATTTCAGTTTCTTAGCAAAAACATGTTATCACTAACACAATTAGGCATTTTTAAACATTATTTAATTAGAAAAAATCGTTCGATAGAGGAATTTATAGAAAATTATGTAACACATTATTTTGTACATGAATTAAACATGAAAGGGCTAATATTTAAAATGCCCAATCCTGCATTTACATCATCAGATAAGATTAGGTTAATTGCCCCAGAAATGGACTACCTTCTCAAACAATTTAAATGTTTTGTAATGGAAGGAAACATAGATCACGATTTGCTACAGATAGATTCTACTCCAATACATTTTAGTAGTATTCCAAGTCTACTCCATAAAAAGTATTTGTTTTCCAATCATGAAACCATCAGAATGCTTGGCAATCAATTCTTTGACCCATATAGTATATTAACTTATCGTGATGGTTCAAAACGAAATAAGAATCTTTTCGAAACCTTACTAACAGAAAGCCTTTTAAAATCTTCACTCGAAAACTACCAGCAAGATTTTTTGAACCATCTAATTGAAAAAGGATTTTTGTTTATAAACCAAATGGATGAAATAAAAATGGTCAATCCAGTTATGATTTACATTGCAGGTCTACTCTATAAAAACGGATGTTTGAGTTACTGGCATTATTCACAAGCTATTCAGATTCAAATTGATCGATTAATTAAGGATGGTTTATTAGAGTCATCAAGCACTTTATTTACTGATGATGAAATAAGTTACCTGAATTATCATTTGAACAAAAAAGAATTCAGCAACAGTTTAGATTTAAGAAACAAGTACATGCATGGTTCAAATAATCGCTCAAAACAAGTTCAAGATAATGATTATCTATATTTCTTAAGAACCCTAATTTTAATCTTAATGAAATTAAAGGACGATTTAGAATTAAACCTAATTCATAAGCATTGAAAAAATTTTATGTGTATGCAGATGAAGCAACTTTTAATAGAGGTTCCGAGGAATTTCTAGGAACAGGTATTTTTATTTCTGAAACTCAGGTAAATCAAGAAGTTGTCGTCCATGCGTTAAAACTTTTGGCTGATGATACTGATTTCGATAAAAAAATGGATGATAGGACAATTAATCACGGCTATTTTCATGCATCAGAAGATAGTAAGAATGCCCACTCCCATTTTTGTAGAAGTATTGTAGAAAGAGGAAATGGCAATTTTATTTATTCAGAGAATACTCCGAAGCTCTGCTTCGGTAGTCTATAAAATAGGTCAAAGTGTTAAATTTGTTTTATTAATCCTGTTTTCTAAAGCAGCGAATCGGATGTAGCAGGAGGATTTCCATCCTTTAAGGATTTGCCCGAGAACTTTAAAAAAAAAGCGCTATGAACATCAAAGATAAAGAGTATTTAATGTTACCTTAATATACCGTATATACTTTTGCCGCATAATCACTACGGCAGTAAAA
>JACMRQ010000275.1 GCA_014376355.1 Arcicella sp.
AAAGATGCTTTTTGTATGAAGATACCATGAAAGATATTTTCTCGGCACCTTGATAATTAGCAATACCGTTTTAAAAGCCGTGTTGTAATATTTGCAACACGGCTTTTTGTTTATCTTTGTGGAAATAAAACCTTGGGAAATGAAACTAACTAAAATTGAAATAAAAGGACTCTTCGACCTCTTCGATTATGAAATTCCATTAATAAATGAAGAAAATTTATTAATAATCACTGGACCAAATGGCTTTGGGAAAACGATGATTTTGAATATTATTGACAGTTTTTTTAATAATAGATTAGATTTTTTTCAAAAATTAATTTTTGAGTATATAACTATTTATACTGATAATAACTTGCAAATTGAAATAGCCAAATATTCTGATAATGGAAATGATGATGTAAACATAGAAATTATAGAGAACAAAACTATTTTAGCAACTTTAACACATTCATCGCTTAAAAGTGATTTACTGAAAAGCTTAAGTGAGAAAGTGCGGGAAAGTTCATTGGTAAAGCAAATAAAGGATTCAAACATTCAATTTTATAAACAGTTATTTTCTATTTCTGGATCATTAAAAGTTCATTTGATTAAAGAACAACGTCTTATTAAAAGAGAATCAATAAAAAATTTAGAATTTGCAAATGCTCATTTTGATTTTGGAATGGATGAAAATGACTATATTATTGATACAATTGAAGGGTCTGCTATTGAATTGAAAGATTTACTAAATAGATATTTACAGACATCGTATACTACTACGCAACAAATAGACTCTTCTTTTCCAAAAAGATTATTAAATGAAAAAGGCACTTTATCCATCAATGAATTTGATAAAAAATTCAAATCTCTAAAAGAAAAAATAGAAAAACTAAAACGATTTGGATTATCTGAAAGTGAGCAAGAAATTCCCGAGTATGATGAAAAGAATGCAAGTGTTCTTTTAGTGTATTTAAAAGATTCAGAAGAAAAAATTAGCGTTTTTAACGGATTATTATCGAGATTAGAACTTTTTACGGGTACATTAAATGAAAGACGATTCACTTTTAAGTCAATTAAAATTGATAAGAATAAAGGCTTCATATTTCTAACAAAAAATGACGTAGAATTAAAATTGACAGATTTATCATCAGGAGAACAACATGAAGTAGTTTTACTATACGAATTAATCTTTAAGACAAATCCAAACACATTAGTTTTAATTGATGAACCTGAAATTTCATTGCACGTTACATGGCAAAAAGAATTTCTGAGTGATTTATTAAAGATTTTGGAACTACAAAAAATGCAGGTTATTGTGGCGACTCACTCTCCGCAAATTATTAATGACAGATGGGATTTAGTTTTTAATCTTGAAACTCAGATGATACAATGAAGAGAGAGGATATTACACCACAAACAAAAAAAAATGAATTGAGACTTGATATTGCTCACCCCAAAAGTAAAGGAAAGGTTTTTGTATTATTAGAAGGAGAAAGTGATGTAAAGTTATACCGAAAACTCTTCAATAATGATACCTGTAAAATAGAGACGATTCCTGGTGGGAAAATTTTCTTAGAAAAAGGCTTGGAGATTCTGAATGATATTTACAAGCTAATTATCGGAATTAGAGATGCTGATTTCCTGCACTTGCAAGGAGAAAAACCACAATTCTCAAATCTATTCTTGACAGATTATCACGATTATGAATTAATAATGGCATTAGAAAGTCAATGTCATTGTCCAATATTTTTTGAGCATACTACAATTGCATCTAATGACCATAATTCGACTTTTGATAAATTGCTAAACTCCATTAGGTTCTTAGGTTATTTCAGATGGTACAATGAAATTGAAAATTTAGAATTCAATTTCAGAGGTTTAGGACTTAATGATTTATTTGATAAAAGGACTTTTGTTATAGATGATAAAACTCTAATTCAGAAGGTTATTACTCGTTCTCCAGATGCAAAAATCAAAGATGTAGAACAGATTTTTGATTCAACTCAGCAATTATATAATAGTAATCATGATTTATTTCAAGTTTGTAATGGACATGATTTTATGAAAGTAATGGCAATTCTTTGTTCCTCCAGTCACAAGGGAATTAGTGAAAAGGATATATCTTCTCAATTTAGGATAGCTTATAACCAAGATATGTTTAAAAAGACTCAATTATTTAAAGATACTTCTGACTGGGCAAGTCAAAATAATTGTACATTATACCATCAGTAAGTATTGAACTATATACAACCATGCTACAAATACAACAAATAAGAGAAAACAAAGCCACAACCATTGAAGGCTTGAATAGAAAATATTTCAAAGGTGGAGAAGAAGCCGTTGAACAAGTCTTAAGTTTAGACGAAAAACGTCGTGAAACGCAGGTGGAACTCGACAATACTTTGGCTAAATCAAATGCTTTAGCCAAAGAAATTGGCGGTCTAATGAAAGTTGGTAAAAAAGAAGAAGCTGAAACTGCTAAAGCAGAAACTGGAATTTTAAAAGTTCGTGCAAAGGAGTTGGAGGAAGTGTTGAAAATCATAGAATCAGAACTTTATGAAGTTTTAGTAACTTTGCCGAATCTTCCACATTCAAGCGTTCCAGCAGGAAAAACACCCGAAGAAAATAAAGTTATTTTAGAGTATGGTACAATTCCGACTTTATACGATGGTTCAGTTCCACACTGGGATTTAATCAAGAAGTATGATATTATTGATTTTGAATTGGGTAATAAAATCGCTGGTGCGGGCTTTCCAGTCTATAAAGGAAAAGGGGCAAGAATCCAACGAGCTTTAATAAATTTCTTTTTGGATGAAGCCATTGCTGCGGGCTATACTGAAATTCAACCTCCGATTTTAATTAATAGAGAATCAGGTTTTGGAACGGGGCAATTGCCAGATAAAGACGGACAAATGTATCACGCCACTGAAGATGATTTATTTTTAATTCCAACCGCTGAAGTACCCATTACGAATATGTACCGTGATGTAATTTTGCAAGAAAGCGAATTGCCCATCAAAAATGCAGGTTACACACCATGTTTTCGTAGAGAAGCGGGTTCTTGGGGAGCTCATGTAAGGGGTTTAAACCGTTTGCATCAGTTTGATAAAATCGAAATTGTTCGTGTCGAAAAACCCGAAAATTCTTATGCAGCTTTGGAGGAAATGTCTTTGCACGTACAAAGTTTACTTCAGAAATTAGAATTGCCTTATCGTGTATTGCGTTTGTGTGGCGGTGATATGAGTTTTACTTCTGCCCTCACGTATGATATGGAAGTATGGTCAGCCGCACAAGGGCGTTGGTTGGAAGTAAGTTCGGTTTCTAATTTTGAAACCTACCAAGCTAATCGTTTGAAATTGAGAATGAAAACCGAAGGAAAATCTCAATTATTGCATACTTTAAATGGTTCAGCATTGGCTTTACCCCGTATTTTAGCTTCTATTTTGGAGAATAATCAAACGGCTGAGGGCATTAAAATTCCTAAAGTGTTAGTGCCTTATTGTGGTTTTGAAGTGATTAATTAGCGATTGAAAAAATATAGAGACAGAAGGTATAGATCTTTCTGTCTTCTTTTCGAAGGAAACTTCAATAAATGAAAGAATATTTAGCAAATATTCCGCTCTTGTAAGGTAATTATTGATAGGCTAAAAAGGATTTTATTTGGTTTCCATCGCCTTTATAATGCCTCATTGAATTGTTATAAATTAATCCTTCAATGTGATATTCGTTAGTATAAGGCAAAATTCTGATAAAAGAATCCTCATCGTCAATTTCACCATCGGTCGTCACGATTGTTCTTGATTTTTCAAGTTTACTTTGAGCTTCTGTATCATTGAAAGTTGCAATTAGCAACCATGATAAGATTAAAAAAAAGTTTTTTCTTTATTTATTTTGGGGTCAGAGAAAAGGAATATAGAGTTCAATCGTAAAAGAATAATTCAATTGCACCGCCTTCAAATGTATATCAAATTGTTGCTAAGACAAAAAACCTTGCTCAGAATCCAAGCAAGGTTTATGTAATCAAGCATTTATATAAAATCTTTTATTCAGTTAATAGTCTAGCCCGAATAACCTTTTTGTCAAGTTTCCCAACGGATGTTTTGGGAATGGCAACCGCAAATTCCACCGAACTCGGAATTGTCCATGCTGTAATAATATTATCGTCAACATAACGTTGCATGAAGGTTTTTAAATCCTCCTTTGTCATATTTTTTCCGTCCTTCAAAACAATCATGGCGTGTGGACGTTCTCCCCATTTTGCATCTTGAATCCCCACAATGGCTACTTCCATGACTGCTTCGTGCTGTCCAATCATATTTTCTAAATCAATTGAACTCACCCATTCGCCTCCCGTTTTAATGACATCCTTAATTCTGTCCGTAATTTTTAAAGAATTATGTGAGTTCATCGTTGCCACGTCACCTGTATGTAACCACCCGTCATACCATAATTCTTCTGATTTTTCGGGTTCATTAATATATCCTTGTGTAAGCCAAGGGGTTCTTGCGGTTACTTCTCCAATAGTTTCATTGTCTTTAGGAGCCGTATTACCATTATCATCAACTAAACGTAAATCTACAAAAATAGCAGGTGTTCCTGAACGAGTACGAGCTTCAACTTGAAAGTCAATATCAAGGTTTAATTTATCCTTTGGACTCACATAAACCGTTGAAAGGATTGGACAAGTTTCGGACATTCCATAACCCGTAATTACGTCTATTCCCCGTTGAATTGCCGCCTTTGCCAACGATTTTGGCAAGGCAGAGCCACCAATAACAACCTTCCATTTTGAGAGGTCAATATTCTGAGTGGCGGGGTGTGAAACAAACATTTGTAATATTGTTGGAACGCAATGAGAGAAGGTTACCTTCTCTTTAACGAAGCATTTCAAAACTACCTCTATGTCAAATTTACCTACATAAACTTGTTTGGTATTGCACATTGTTGCCACATACGGAAAGCCCCAAGCGTGTACATGAAACATGGGTGTAAGAGGCATATAAACATCCGAATTATTGAACTGACACGCTCTATCTATAGCACTAAAAGTCACAGAAACAGAAAGCGTATGCAACACTAATTGACGGTGCGTGAAGTATACGCCTTTCGGATTTCCAGTTGTTCCCGTGGTATAAAAAGTAGTTGCCACAGCATCTTCATCAAAATCTTCAAAATCATATTTATCGGATTCTTGGTCTAATAATTCTTCATATTCCCCAATAATTGGGAGTGAAGTTTCCTTTGAATAGTCGTTGCCATCCGCACATACAATAATGCTTTTGACCGTTTTTATATCCTTAAATAAAGATTCTAATAAAGGCAAAAAATCTATATGACAGATAATTAAGACATCTTCTGCGTGATTAATTGTATAAAGAATTTGAAGCGGAGATAATCGCCAATTAATCGTATGCAATACATTTCCGGTCATAGGAATTCCAAAAAAACATTCCAAATAACGATGTGAATCGTAATCTAAAACTGCTATGGTTTGTCCTCCGTTGAGTCCTAATTTTTTAAACACATTTGCTTGCTTTCTTACTCGGCGATTTAACTCAAAATAATTATATCTTACTTGATCTTTATATACAATTTCGTTTGTAGGCTCAATCATGGTTGAATAAGCCAAAATATTTTTAATTAGTAATGGAAATTTAAAAGCTTTACTTGCCGATGGTACTTTACGAATTTTCATAGAATTATGATAATAAATATAAAATGATTAATATATTTCAAAGATAATAAATCATATTAATAAAGTGCTGAAAGATTTTTTTTATTTCATAAAGAAGTTTTTATCAAAAAAAAATTATACTATATGAACTTAAATAACCTTTTTGCCTTTAAAATACTCTACTAATAGGTATGTATCAGCTTGAAATACTAAAACCAAACTTAAAGGTTAATCTATCGATAACTTATGATTTTAAATATGTGTTGTTTATAATTGAGTTATTTCAAAAACTATCTGACCGTTTAAAAAGTTTGAACATTTTTCTATGGTTTATAGCTGTTCTTATCTTAAATTTACCTGCAATTCCGTAAAATAATTCAAATTGTCTGAATTACTACTTTTTAATTTAGCCGAGTATTTATTTTAGTCCTCATGCAGAATGTAGCGTTGGTTTTAATCTTAACCTAAAATTTTTATCAAAATAATATTAATTATGAACAACCTTACTCACAAGACTTTTTTAGCCCTATTATTTGTGGCAATGTCTATTACTTCATGGGCAAATAACTCTCCGGGGGGAACAGAAAATCCATCGTCCAACAAGACGAATAAAATAGCAATACCTCCGGCAGCTCCAGGGGTTGCCTATTTGGGTGTAGATAGATGTGGTTATCAATCACCAGGCGATGCCAGAAGTTCAGTGATTTTGCAGTCACAAGGCTGTGGAAATGGTTTTATTCAGTGGTATAATGCTGGTGATAAAGGAAATCTTGGTCGGAACAATTTTGGCGATAAAAAATATTTAGATATACTTTTTGACATCAATGTTTACGCAACCTGTACTGAATTTGGTGAAGAAAGTGCTCCTTCTAAAACACTGTTTATTAAATACATGGCGGCTCCAAGTTCTCAACCTTTCATTACAAGAGATAATCCAAATGATGTTTGTGATGGACAAATCATAACGTTAAAGTCAAGTGTTAATAATCCAAAATTTCTTTATGCTTGGGAAAGAGGACTTGGGCTTGAAAGAACCCCTACTTATGGTTATTTAATTAACCAAGATAATGCCACCAGCGGTCAAGGTTCTCCTGAATTAAAAATAACTAAACCAGGATGGTATTTTATATCGGTAACATCACCAGATTGTCCTCAAGTACGTGTTTATGGAGCAGGACAAATTTTTGTTAATTTTACTTCCGTACCTAAACCTAAAGTAACTGCGAGCGACACAGTTTTTTGTGAAGATAAAGCGGTTTCATTGCAAGCAGATAGCTCACGGAATGTAACGGGTTATACATGGTATGTCAATGGAATTAAGCAGGACAGTTTAGGTACGAAAAGTTTTATAAAATCATTCAATAAAACAGCAAAAATTCAAGTTCAAACGACTGAAAGTACGTTAGGATGTAAATCTCCTTTGTCGGATGCTATCTCATTGAGAGCTTTAAGAGTTCCTCCAAAGCCAGTTATTACACCTTCAAAGAAAGGGGCGGCAATTTGTCAAGGTGATACTTTGAGTTTGACATCTTCATTGGGCTTCAAATATAAATGGAGTACAGGAGCAACTACACCAAGCATTAAAAATATTGGTACAGTTGGAAGTTATACAGTTCAAGTAATTGATACGAGTGGTTGTGTGTCGAAACCATCAGATACAACTACGATTACGGTTTTCAAATTACCAACGAAACCAGTTATTTCTGCAAATGGACCCTTAGCATTTTGTAGTGGAGGTAACGTAACCTTAACTTCAACGCCAAATACTACTTATCTTTGGAGTAATGCTGCCATTACACGTTCTATTACAATTAGTGCTTCGGGAGATTTTACGGTTGCTGTTCGAGATGCAAATCTTTGTCTATCTCCGACTTCTGACCCAGTGAAAGTTATTGTTTATGCACTTCCAGCTAAGCCAACAATTACAGCAACTGGACCGCTTTCATTCTGTGCTGACCAAAGTGTAATTTTGACGGCATCTGATTTACCAAATAATGAGAAAACTCGTTTCCGTTGGAACACTACAGATTCAACGAAATCATTAACCGTTAAAACTTCTGCCACTTTTACTGTTCGTGTGCTCGACCCTCGTAATTGTTTGTCACCAGCATCTGATCCAATTTCGACGATTGCTTTGCCTTTACCTCCAGCACCAACAGTTGCGGCGGACGGGCCATTAGCTTTTTGTTCAAGAAGTAATGATGATTATACAAAAATGAATTCAATTAATTTAATAGCAACAATTCCATCAACGAGTACGAATTTAGTAACTTGGAGTACAGGCTTTGTTGGTAAAATACTTAATTTGAGTGCAATTAGTGCTGACGGAAAATTTGTTGATATTTCTCGGGATTATACCGCTACTGTAAAAGATGCGGTCACTGGCTGTATTTCACCAAAATCAATTCCTTTGTCGGTTGTGGTAAAAGATAATCCTGATGCTTCAGCATCAAGCATTACCAAAGATGGTACATTTACTTTGAAAGCAATAAACTTCCCTGACGGAACAGATTACGAATGGAGATTTGGAACAGAAGTTTTAAAATTTACAGAAGGAATTATCAAAGCAAATCGTTACGGAGATTATACAGCACGTAGAAAAACAGTATTTACAGTACCTGCTCCAACGAATACATTGACTTGTTTTTCCAATTTTGTGAAGCCATTTACTTTCAAAGAAGATCCTGATTTCAAAGGATTATCAATTTATCCAAATCCAAGTAATGGGCTATTGACGATTGAAACCTTAGCAGATTACGACAATCCTGAGATTATTATTTACGACCTTTTAGGAAGATTAATTTATACAGGAACTGTTCCTTCAGTAAAAGGTAAATTGATTGTTGATTTGAGAAACCAAACCGAAGGTGAGTATATGCTTCGTTTCAAAGCAAATGGTTTTGATTTGACAAAACGTATTATTATTGATAGATAGTATTTAGATTTATAGATTCAAAAAAGCCTTCCCATTTAATTTGGGAAGGCTTTTTTAGTTATCTTTGAAACTATAGCTTAAAACTGATAACTGCTCAAAACTGAGTAGCCAAGGTATAAAATGTTTAATATGAAAAAAGCACACTTCATGTTTATTAGTTTACTTATTGCATTTCAAACAAATGCTCAATGGGTAAAACAAAATTCAAATACCGAAGCAAGTTTTAGATCTGTTTGTGCAGTTACCAATAAAATTGTCTGGATTGGTGGTTCAAAAGGGACTTTTTTAAGGACTATTGATGGTAGTAAAACTTGGGAAACTAAACAGGTACTTGGAGCTGAAACATTGGACTTTAGAGATGTTCATGCCTTTGATTCGCAATCAGCAATTTTAATGAGTGCAGGAGAAGCTGATAAAGGAAAGGCTAAATTTTATAGAACTATTGACGGTGGAAAATCTTGGGAAATTGTATATCAAACTACTCAAAAGGATATTTTTTTTGATGGCATTGATTTTTGGGATAAACAAAATGGTATAGCATTTAGTGACCCAATTGACGGTAAATTTTTTATTATTAAAACAAAAGATGGGGGTAAAACTTGGTTGCCAATTAGTCCTGCGAATATACCTGCAATTCAAGAAAATGAAGCCGCTTTTGCAGCAAGTGGCACAAGTCTCGTAACGGTAGGGCGTAAATATGCTTATATATGTACGGGCGGAGGTAAATTTGCTCAAGTCTATAAAACTGAAAATCAAGGAGAAAACTGGTCAGTTGTAAAGACCAACATGCCAGCTGGAAAAACGAATGGTCTCTTTGGATTAAGATTCTGGAATGACCGTTTTGGAATTGCAGTCGGAGGTGATTATCAAGAAATTGTAAAAGCAGTTCCCAATGTTTTACGAACTTCTGATGGGGGGAAAACTTGGCAAGATACTCCTCAAACCACACCCGTTGGCCTAAAAGAAGGGGTAGCAATTTACCACAATAAAATCTTAATCGCTGTTGGTCCTTCGGGAACTTGCTATTCAAAAAATTTTGGGAAATCTTGGGTAGAGATTGATAAAAGTGCTTTTCATGCCATTAGTGTTTCAAATGATGGTATCTGGGCTGTTGGTGGGAAAGGGATAGTTTGTAAGTTAGATTTAAGGTTTTTGAAATAACTTTACAGTTTTCCTTTCCAAGAAATCATTAAAATCCCTCCCAGAACGATTAGTGTGCCTACGGTTTGCCAAGATGAAATTATTTCTCCTAAGAAAATATTGGCCATAATAATGGTGGCTATGGGCCCAATACTGGCAATAATGGAGGCATTGCCAGAGCCAATTCGTTTAATTCCTTCCGAAATCATAAACGATGGAATGACTGTTGTGAAAACTGCCATTGTAATTGAAAGCCAATAAACTGCTGACTGATAGCCAAATAGGTTTCCTCCAACTGATATTGAGTAATGAATGATAATCATGAAGGTAGAAATCAGCATGGCGTAACACGTAAAACGCAAAGCTCCAACTTTAGGTATCATTTCTCCTGAACCAATTAAGTAAATGGCATACGTCACAGCACTCAAAAATATCAAACTTGAACCAATTCTTAAGTCATTTGCTGACGACTTACGTAATCTAGGCACGAAGGCAAAAGCAACGCCTAAATAAGTAATGACAAGGGCTAAGTACTGAATTTTATGAATGGTTTTTTTGAGAAAAATAGTGGATAAAATCACTACTATGGTTGGATATATGAATAAAATTAGCCTTTCTACGCTGGCGGTAATATAACTTATACTCAAACGTAAAAGGATTGCGAAATTAAGTTTATTTTTTAATTTTGATACATGGAAATGCATTTAACAGACACTCAAAGAGATGAACTTCAAATTTTTCAACGTAATGTTGAAAAGCGTTCTGAGTATGTTAAA
>JACMRQ010000276.1 GCA_014376355.1 Arcicella sp.
TTAGAAATGTCTTCAATTCAGTTGGTAAATCGTTTAATTTCTGCCGAAGCCGAATTAGAATCAGATAAACTCAGAAAGGGAAACCTTCTTCCGCACGAATGGCAACAATTACACTCTAAAATTGGAAAATTAACCAATGCTCCTATTTTTATTGATGATACTCCTGCCCTATCTATTTTGGAATTAAGAGCAAAATCACGTCGTTTAAAAGCCCAACACGATGTTCAAATGATTGTTATTGATTATTTGCAATTAATGTCTGGTGATTCAGGTGGAAAAGGAATTGGTAATCGTGAGCAGGAAATTGCCAATATCTCAAGGTCATTAAAACAACTTGCCAAAGAATTAAACGTACCAGTAGTTGCCCTTTCACAGTTGAGTCGTGCCGTTGAAACCCGTGGAGGTGACAAGAAACCACAACTTTCGGATTTACGTGAATCGGGGTCAATTGAACAAGATGCAGATATGGTAATGTTCATCTATCGTCCTGATTATTACGGCATTACACAAGATGAAGCAGGAAATTCAGTGGCAGGAATTGGAGAATTAATTATTGCTAAAAACCGTGCGGGTTCTTTGGACACAGTTCAATTGAGATTTATCGGAAAATATACAAAATATTGCGATTTGGATGCGGGAGATTATGGAGGATACGGGGGAGATTCGTTGCAATCATTTACGCAAGTAGAAAATCCAATGGCTGATTTTGAAAATGGTGGAGCCAAAACGATGGGTAGTAAAATTAATAATTTTCCGCCTCCACAGCAAAATCAAAATCCATTTGGAAGTACGTCACCAAATCAAGATGTGCCTTTCTGATGTGTAATTGCACACGGATTTTTATTGCTTTAGCGTTCAATTAAAAAGGACATTGATAAAATTTATCAATGTCCTTTTTAATATAATGAATTTACCTTACTAAATTAAAAATCTGTGCGGTCCGCCGTTGCAGTTCAATCCCTTAAATCCGTGTGCAATCAGCTAACGAGGGCTTAACCTAAAACTAACGGTTCCAGTAGATATATCTGGTTTATCGCCATCCGAGGTTGGTTTAAATTTAGTTCTTTGAACGGCTCTTTTATATTGTTGAGCTACGGCAGGACTTACGCTACTTTCAATTTGAGTAACATCAACTACATCACCATCCGCATCCACTTTAATTCTAAATTTTATAATTCCTGTTTCGTCAGAACTATCATCCACATTAGGTTTACTCATCCAAGTCCAACCTGTTAAACTTAAAGAAGGTTTATTCCCTCCTCCACCATCTCCTCCTAAGCCACCACCTGTACCAGAACCGCCACCTGTGCCGTTTCCAGGCGGTTTTTTCTCGTAAGTGCCGCCTTTTACAACATTTCCATCGGGTTGTCCTTGGTTCCCCTTTCCTCCGCCCGTTCCATCAGAAGCACCGCCCGCATTAGGATTTGTTCCCGTTGTTCCGTTTGAATTCGTCTTTCCTTTTTTTGCAGGAAATAATCCATCCGAATTAACTTTTGGTTGTTCAACTGCTTTTGGTGGTGCAGGGGTTGGTGTGGTTTCTGCTGGTTTTGGACTTGGTTTCGGCGTGACTTTTGCAGGTGGAGTTTCTTTTACAACCACTGGACTTATAACTTTGCTGGTGATAATTGGCGTTTCTTTAACTGGTTTTGGTTTAACCGTTTTTATTTTCACAACCTCTGGTACAACAATAGGTTTTTTAATAACTTTCTTGATTTCAACAATTTCAGCAGGTTTTGAATCAACTTCATTTTTTAAAGAACTTGCATGATTTTTAGTAAATACATTTCCACTTCCTTTTTTATCCGTCCCAAAGTTTACCACAAAACCACCACCACCTGCTTTTTCCTCTTTCTTATTTTCGGCAGCCGTCCAAATGGTAATGTACCAAAATAAAAAAAACATGATTGCATTTAAAATAAATGTGGTAATAAAAGCAACTTGTCGATTTTTTGATTCTTCTTGTTCTAATTGGTAAGATGTCATAGTATGAGGAAAATGAAGATTGTTACAAAAAACGTTGGTAAGTTTAAAATCCAAAAGGAAGTTCTTACCAACGTTCTTATTTTATTTTTTATATATCCAAGTTCTTTGATTCATGGAATTTACAACTTTTATGGCTTGTTCATTGGCTTCTAATTCATTCGTAAATCCACCAGCCGAAACCTTCATTAACTTTTCGTTTCTTTTTGGATAAATAATTTCTGCCGCATCAAACCCTTTATTTTTTAAGGTATTTAATAAATTTTTAGCGTTTTTTTCATTTCCAAAACTTCCAGTAATTATGAAAAAACGTTTGTCAGAATCAATTATTGCATTTTTAGTTTTAATAAACTCTTCAATCTTGGTTTCTACAATTGGCTTTTCTTTAAATTTATTTTCAATTTTAGTAGGAGCAATTACAATTGATTCTTTAACGTCACGTCTAACGGTTAGTTGAGCAATTGATTGTGCTTGAAAAGGGTTTAAGGAACTCAAATTTTCTTTTTGATTATCATACAAAAAAATCGCTGAAATCAGTAAAACCGAACCAAATATGCCATAAATGTAAGGTAAAACACGGCTAAAGCGTCCTTTTCGAGATGAATATACCTCTTCATCTTCCAAAACTTCAGCCATTGGTTCACGGTCATCAGTGGCAAACACTTGTTGAATGGTAGTATTTGAAATAAAATTGTTTTTTTGAATTACTTGTAATTCATTTTTTAATAATTCTGGTTTCTTTAAAAATATATTTTCCATTCCAAAACTTTCACCGTAAAAATTATTAGTCGATTTTGGTTGAAACTGAATTTTTTCTTCATCATTTTGACTAAATGTGCCTAATCCATCAATCGTATAAGTATTATCTAAACGCAAATATTCTCTGGTATTTTCAACAAAAATTTTTACTTTCAAATTTGCTCGGGAAATTGAAATATTTTCCTCTTTAGCAATGTAGTTTGATAATAATCCATCATCATTTTTCAACAAAGCATTGAATGCCAACCATTTTTGAGGCGGAGCAATAGAACAATTAATTAAATTAATTTTTGCAAAATCAAAGTTGGTTACGAATCCACCAAAATCGGGAATTACCACGCAGTCTTGCTCAAAAAGCAATTCCTTGATATGGTTTTGTACAGTTGTCATAATCTTTAAGTTTTAATAAATACCCTTTTGGTATACGAATTTAAAAAGAATATGACAAACCACCAAGAAAATTCACACCCTGTGTTGGGTAATAGAGATAACGTTGATAGTTTTTGTTCAAAACATTATTGACAGAAACGAAAACATCAAAATGTTCAGAAATCAAATAGGTAAATTTAAAATTAAGGTCAATAATGGGATCTAACTTAATTTCTTTATCTGTGACGAAATTTTTTCCTTTAATTCCCGCTAAAAAATACAAATCAGAGCTAACCAATAATTTTTGTTTTATCGTAAAAGTATTATTCCAAGTAGCTGAGAAAGTTGGGCGATGCCAAGCGGTTTTCAAGTTTCCTAATCCACTAAAAACATTCACATCCAACTTTAAGTTTGAACGAAACATTTCTGAAATTTGATAACTAACCTGAGCCATAAAGTTTGTTACTTTCACCGTCGTTGAATCATTTGAATACAGAGCTTCAAAACGTGTACTATCCGTTCTTGAATTATTGAAAACATAAAAATCTTTGTAATTAGCATAACTTATCTTGGCTTCCAAATCCAATCCATTCTGAAGGGAAGCCTTTCCTCCTGCATAAAAATCAGCCGTTTTTCTGGTATTTCTTAGCTCAATAAAACGATTAAGCCATTGGTTCTCAAGTAAAAATGACGTAAGATTATTAGCATAAACATCACCTTCATATCCAACAAAAACTTTTACCCCTGGCACTACTTGGGCATCAAGTTTAAAAATTGGATACAAATAACTACTATTAAGCGTATTTTTTTCTCTATCATTAATAACATTTAACCCTGCCGTAATAGTATATCTATCTGTTTTGTACTGAAAAGTTGGCTTTAGCTTATAAAGATTTCTGTATAACGTTAAGGAATCTTGACGTTGTGCCAAAACCAACGTACCATCCAATATGGCTGAAAGTTCATCGGTTATTGTGAAAACGGTATTTACAGTTCCTTTAAAAACTAATTCATTGGCTTTCAATTGAGTAAACAAGTAGGACAAATTCGATTTAAATTGATAATCAACCTTTGAATCTTTATTGTTATTACTGACTGCCCCAATAAAATTAAATTTATTCCAAGAATTAAATATTTGGGACTCAGGAAAGTCATAATTTTTAGGCATAAACCCGTAATAATCAAAACCTCTTCGCTCCCAAGCTAACGCTCCTTCCAACTTAATAGCATCAAATGAAGTTCTACTATGAATTTTTACCAAATTTTGGGAAACACCAGAGTAATTCGCACCAACTGGACCCAATCTAAAGTTGTTATGTTTGATATAAATTCCGTGATAATTATCTTGTCCCATTGGAATTCCTAAATGAGCTTCCAAAAATGAATGACCATAATTACCTATTCCTGCTCTAATAATATTGTTATGTTTTGCCGCTTTTGAATCAGTTTTATCATTCCCATCTTGTGGCATTGATACGGTTGGACTAAATTGAGGCGTTTGTACGGGCAGTTTTCTTTCCACAAATTCATACCGAATTGGTTTACGAGAATCGTCGCCCACATTCATTGGAATTTTTTCAAAAATACGATTCGCTTGAGGTAAAGACACTTTTGTATCTTTATAAATCTCAATATCATCGGTTTTAACTTCGCCTTGAGATTTTTGAGCATTCAATTTCAATAACGGTAAACACACCACTACTAAGATATTTATAATTATTTTATAATTACGATTTTGCATAATTTAGATTTTGTAAGGATGATTTTCTAATTTACTTCTTTTCAATGGCTTTCAATTTTATTTTTGCTTCTGCCACCACATCTTTATCCGCAATATTTTCAATTAACGAGTTTAACGTAGCTTTGGCTTGGAAAAAATTATCGAGTCCCACAAAATCATCTGAAAGTAAAATATAGGCCTTCCCAACAATTTTATCAGCAGCACCAGAAAATTCATTTCTGAATTTTGCCATAATCATTTCGGACGATTCCTTATATTTTTTCTGATTATAAAGCATTTGAGAAATCAAATATTGAGCCTCAGCACCAAAATCGTCTTTTGCCAAAGTAATCGTTTGATTAAATGATTCAATTGCTTTTGGATAATCATTTTTAGCCATGTAAATTTTGCCCATATAAAGCGTTGCCTTGCTTTTTGCTCCTAAAACTACATCGCTTGAATTAGAAACTTCTCTGGCAAAATATAAAGTTGAATCCGTTTTTGTGGTTTGATAATAAGATTCCATCAAAGCAATTAAAGCAGTTTGTTGATCTTTTTTATCGGTTGCACTTACTAATAAATTTCTATAGTTGGTAATAGCCCCCTTGAAATTTCCAGTGGCATATTCAATTTCTGCCGCTCGTGAAATGGCTTTTGTTAAGGCTTTATACTTTCTGTCTTTAATAACAATATAGTACCAACTAAGGGCTTCTTGCTTATTTCCTAACTTGAAGTAGGCTTCTGCAATTAAATATTTTGCTTCGTAAGATTCAATACTGGTCGGATTTTTACGAACATAATCTATGAGAGCAACGGTTGCTTTATCATATTTTTCACTGTAAAATAACCCTTTGGCTGATTCATATTCCAAACCAACTACCGAATTATCCAAAGGATTTGCTCGTTGATAATCATTTAAAATTTGAGTAAATTCTTCTGGACGACCAGCTTCGTTTAATTCATCTTGAATACCAGCCAAAGCATCTTTACTTTGTGGTTCAGTTGAATAATTTTTCAAGATATTTTTATAATCAGCAATTGCTCCTTCATGATTTGAAGTATTCTGAAAAGCTACCGCTCTTTTCAACAAAGAAGCTGGTACTAACGGACTTTGAGGTTTGTCGTTTAATAATTTTGTAAAACCAGTTATGGCAGGAATATATCGCCCAGCCGTAAAGTCCAAATTAGCATCTTGATAAATAGAATTGTCCACATAGAGAGATTGAGGAAAATCACTTTGAACTTTTTGAAATGCAGTTCTTGCTCCAGACTCGTCTCCTTTCAAAATCATTACTAAACCCTTTTGATAATTAGCGTAATCACGGTCAGCACCTTTCCCTATAATGGCTTGGTCGTAATATTTTAAGGCTGCGTCATAACTTTTTGCCGCAAAATAAGTGTCCCCCAAACGAATAATTGCATCTTGATACGACTGTGAATTACCAGAGGCTTTCATTCTGTCGGCATATTCACGAAATAATTTATTAGCCTTATCATATTCTTTAGTATTATAATAGGAATAGGCTAATGAATATCTACTTTTACTTTGAAGTTCGTATAAATTAGGTGTTGTATTATCAACGGAGGCAATAATTGATTGATACATTGAAATTGCTTCGTTATATTTTTTATCGGCAGATAATGCCTCTGCTTTCCAAAAATTTGCAGAATATTTTGTTTCAGCATTAACAGGAGTCGTTAAAGATTTGTCAAAAAAAGGAATCGCATCAATGTATCTTTCATCATTATACATCTTTACCCCTTGGTTATAGGCAATTCTTTGATAAGCAGTATTTGTGCGGGTTGAACGCCTTGGCAGTCCTTCAATATACGCCAAAGCTGCCTGATAATTATTAGAAGCTAAATATGCCTCACTCACTAATTCATTGGCTTCATCTTCAAATTTCGTATTTGGATATTTTCTTAAAAACTCTTCTAAAGCCTTAATTGCCTCATTTCCACGGTTTAAATCCAATAAAACTTTAGCGTGATTGAAGTCTGCATCTTCGGTTACTGACTTATTATAATTACTCTTTCGGGCTTGGTCGAAGGCACCCAAAGCGTAATTAGGATTATTTGCCTTCAAATAACATACCCCCAAAATAAAAGAAGCATATTGTCCCAAAGTATCACTAACTGCTGCAACATTTTTGAGTTGTTCAGCCGCAGGAGCAAATTGGTCTATTTTGTATAAACTATATCCGTAGCGATAAGCAACAGCGGGTAACATTCCTTGAGATTTGTAGTTTTTATAAATTGTATAATAAGAAGCAGCTTTTTCGTAATTGGCTTGTTGAAAATATACTTCAGCAGTCAGTAAAGCAACATCTTCTAATTTACGACCAGAATTTTTTTCTCTTAATAACGGCTCTGTATAGGCTAACATTTCCGCAAATTTCCCCTGACGATAGTAACTATGTGCCAACCAGCCTGGGATTTCAGAACGAAATTCTGCTGATTGTTCTGCTTTTTTAAAATCTGGAGTTGCTTCTTTGTAATGTCCCGCTCGGAAATTAATAATTCCTGCATAATAAGAGGAAGCAATGGCATTTTCAGTCGTACCGTCCTTTATTTCATTAAAAATAATTAATGCACCCGAATAATCTTGGAGTGAAAAATAAGAAATGGCAAGACGGTACTGTGCGTCCTCATCTGATTTAGGACTTTTTTTCAAATAATCTACCGCACGAGCATAGTCACCCTGCTCAAAGAAATAATTTCCAATTTCTTTATATAAATTGCCTGAAACGGGGTGTTCTGGATAATTTCTAACGAAGCGAATGGCTAATAATTCAGTTTCTGAATAACCTAAATAAAGACTACACATGACCACATAATATTCAGCCCAAACTTTGTTACCATCCTCTTTCTCAAGAAGTGTTTTGTCGTAATCAAGAAATAAATTAAATTCAGCACGAGCTGCTTCGTAATTTTTAGACTCAAAATGTTCCTGACCGTTCCTAAAGTGAATAGAAGCATCCGTATAGTTGAGTGTACTTTGAGCCAAAATCGGATTATTGGAAGCAAAGGTCAAGAGAATGAAGCATAAGGAAACTAACGACGAAATTTTATTCATTAGAAAATTGGTTTTAAGGTTTTTTTCTTTTAAACGAAATATAGAGCGGCTGTTCTAAAGAAAAATTTGTTAAACAATTAAGGTAATATAATAGTAATTTTGTTGTGGCTATCGGCTTTCATTGATTGTATCGTACTAAATAACTTTCCACTTTCTATTTTTTGCCCATGGCTGATTGCCGAAAGCCGAATACCAAAACAAAAACGTTCATTACAAACATTAAATTATGAAAAAAATATCATTTTTCGCTATCTATCTAATTTTTAGCCACTTTTCGTGGGGACAATCTTCCCCAAATCAACCAAAGATTGAATATTTTCTTTCAATGGAACAACCTCAGACGCACTATTTTGATGTTGTAATGAAAGTGTCAAATTTTGATGCCAAAACCAAGCAACAAGGATTCATTGACTTCAAAATGGCAGTTTGGACACCTGGTTCTTACCTCATTCGTGAATATGCTAAAAATGTGGAAAGTGTTTCGGTTACAAGCGGGACATCAAATTTAAAGTCAGACAAAATTAATAAAAATACTTGGCGTGTACGACTTTTAGGGTCTTCAAATGAGGCAACGGTTAAATATAAAGTTTATGCCAATGAACTTTCGGTTCGTACATCGTTCATTGATGATTCTCACGGATATTTGAATCCTGCGAGTGTGATGATGTATGTAAACGAATGGAAACAACTTCCTTCGACGGTAAATATTAAACCTTATAAAAATTGGAATACGATTTCTACGGGTTTAAAATTATTGGGTAATAATACCTACGAAGCCGAAAATTTAGATATTTTAATCGACTCTCCTATCGAAATCGGAACGCAAAAAGTGCTTTCATTCGACTTAAAAGGCATTCCACACAAAATTGCGATGTATGGCGATATGAAAATGGATGAACCCAAAGTTACGGCGGATTTCAAGAAAATTTGTGAAACTGCTCTGACCATTGTGGGAGAACATCCCTGCAAAGACTATATTTTTTTAATTCATAATTTAGCTCAAGGTGGTGGCGGTTTAGAACATTTAAACTCGACAACTTGCCAAACCTCAAGGTCTTCTTACAACGATGAAAAAAAATATCAAAGTTTTATGAGTTTAATTGCCCACGAATATTTTCATTTGTGGAATATAAAAAGAATTCGACCAAAAGCACTGGGACCATTTGATTATGAAAATGAAAATTATACTCATTTATTATGGTTTTCAGAGGGTTGTACAAGTTTTTATCAAAATTATATTCTCCGTAGGGCCAATATGATGACTCCCGAAGAGTATTTGACCGCTTATGGAAATGAGATAAATACCATCGAAAATCAGCCAGGGAATAAGGTACAATCTGCCACTGAGTCAAGCTGGGATGCTTGGATAAAATATTATCGTCCAAATGAGAATTCACGGAATAGTACAGTTTCTTACTATGATAAAGGTGCGGTTTTAGGAGGCATTTTAAACTTGGTCATCATTAAAGAAACAAAAGGTTTAAAGAATTTAGATGATGTAATGAAAGGGCTTTATCAGGAATATTACAAGAAACAAGGTCGAGGCTTTACAGACGAAGAATTTCAAAAAATGGTTGAATCTGTTGTAGGAAAACCAATTGACGATTTCTTTCAAAAATACATTTTTGGCACGGAAACTATTGATTATAATACTTTTTTTGAGGCAGTTGGATTACAATTGAAAGATAAAAATATTGATAAAATAGAACCGTATTTAGGGACAGAATTTAGAGGTGGAGGATTGAGAATTACAAGTGTAATGCGTGATTCACCTGCCTACAATGATGGTTTAAATGTAAGTGATGAGATTCTGCAAGTAGATGGTTCAAGACCCGATGATATCATGAAATTTATTTCTAATAAGAAAATAGGAGACATAATCGAAGTGAAAGTCAGAAGAGATGGTTTAGAGAAAAAATATAATATTACATTACAAAGAAATCCAACCAAAAATTTAGTTTTAGAACCTTTGGAAAATCAAACAAAAGCACAACAAGAAATGTATAAAAAGTGGTTGTATTTGTAAATTCAACATTAGGTTTGTCGATATTTTATTTTTATTATTCGATGTTATAAAAATTACCATCGAATAATAAAAATCGAATATCGAATTATTATTTCGCTCCAAAAACTCTCTTTAATATATCTGAAACTCTGGCCGCTGGATTATCTCTAATTTTTTGTTCTTCTTGAGCTACCAATATAAATAAACCATCAATTGCTTTTTGCGTTGCATATTGTTGTAAATCTGGATTTACTTTTTGAGTGAAAGGTATTGAATTGTACGTATTTGCAATATCACCGTACAATTTCGTGGCTCCCGTTGAGTTAATTGCTTCCTGCATAACTGGTGCAAAAGCATTTGTTAAAGCAATGGAAGAAGTTCTTTTTAAATAATTAGTTGCAGCATCTTTATCACCTTGAAGAATCCCTAAAGCATCTTGAATGGTCATTTTCGTGATGGCATCTACAAAAATTGGAACTGCTTTTTCCGTTGCTTGTTCTGCCCCACGATTTAATGAAGTAATAAATTTATCACATTCGTTTCCCAATCCAATACTCCGAAGTTTCTGTTCAACCTTCTGAGCCTCAGGCGGAAAAAGTAATTTAATAGTTTGGTTTCCCAAAAAACCGTCCAATGCTGAAGCCTGTGATGAACTATTTTTTATACCAACGGTAAGGGCTTCCTTTAATCCACGCCCAATTTCCTCGGTTGTTAAAGCACCAGAACTCGTGCCTCCCAAAACATCATTGGCTTGTTTTAAAATATTCCCAAAGTTTTGTGATTGACAGCTACTTACTGAAATCATTAAGGCACCAGCCAAAAGTAATTTTCTCATATTTTAGTAATTTTTAATTGTTTTGATTTTATGACGTAAGAATTTAAAAAATGTCATTTGCCTTAAAACGTAAAAACGATACAAATTGTGTAATTTTGGATGAAATTAATGAAATAAGCTTTAAGAAAAGTGTACTAAACCATAAAAATTTGGGAAATAAAAACCTTAATTTCAAAATATATTCTTCTAAAAGCTCAAAGCTATAAAAATGATACAAGCAGAGATTATTACCATTGGAGATGAAATTCTTTATGGTCAAATTACAGATACAAATACGCAGTGGATTAGTTCAGAATTGGATAAAATTGGCATTAGAACTATCCGAAAATCGTCAGTCGGAGATTCGGAAAAAGCTATTTTAGAAATTTTTGAAGAATCTTCTAAAAGAGCAGAGTTAGTGATAGTTACGGGCGGATTAGGACCAACAAAAGATGATATTACTAAGAAAACATTTTGTAAATATTTTAACACTGAACTTGTCATAAACCCTCAAGCCTTAGCTGATGTTACTGCGTTTTTTAAACTAAGAGGTCGTGAATTATCGAATTTGAATAAAGGGCAAGGTGAAATCCCTGCCAATGCTACTTTTATCCAAAACACCATGGGAACTGCACCGGGAATGTGGTTTGAACAAGATGAAGTAGTTTATATTTCAATGCCAGGGGTTCCTTTTGAAATGAAAGGAATGATGACTTTGACATTGCTTCCAAAATTGCAAGAATATTTCAAAACACCTTCAATTTTTCATAAAGTAATCAGAACTGTTGGTATTGGAGAATCCTATTTAGCGGAAATGATTGAAATGTGGGAAGACGCTTTACCTAAACACATTAAATTGGCGTATTTACCTTCAGTTGGGAATGTAAAATTACGTTTAACGGGCTTTGGTGAAGACTTAAAAACCCTTGAAACTCAAGTAGAAGAGCAATTTCAGAAGATTTTACCAACTATTCAAGAATATGTTTATGGTTTCGGAAATGATGAATTAGAAGAAGTTGTGGGGAGATTATTAATTAAAAATAAACAAACCGTTTCCGTTGCTGAAAGTTGTACAGGTGGATATTTAGGACATCAATTTACCAAGGTTTCGGGCAGTTCAGCCTATTTTATAGGAGGAATTTTGTCGTATGATAATGCCGTAAAAATCAATCAATTAAGCGTAAAAGAGGAAACGTTAAATACTTATGGGGCAGTTTCAGAAAAAACGGTAATAGAAATGTCCGAAAATGTTCGTAAACTCATGGGGACAACCTTCGGATTAGCAACCAGTGGCACTGCGGGACCCAATGGAGGAACTTTCGAAAAGCCCGTAGGAACAATATGGATTGCCATTGCCAGTGAAAAACAAACAATTACTAAACAATTAACTTTGGGCGGTTCTCGTGAACAAAATATTCATTTAACAAGCATCAACATACTCAATTTATTAAGAAAAATATGTCTCTAATTGAAATTATTATGCCCAAAATGGGCGAGAGTATAATGGAAGCCACGATTTTGAAATGGCTAAAAAAAGTAGGCGATAATGTTGAAGCCGATGAATATTTATTAGAAGTTGCCACGGATAAAATTGATACGGAAGTTCCGTCATCACATACTGGCATACTCATAGAAATACTTGTACTTGAAGGTGAAGTTGCGGAAATTGGGAAGCCTATCTGTATCATCCAAACTAATGGTGAAGAGCAAAACGACTCACCTAAAACAACGCAAGTTTCAGAAAAATTAGTACAAGAAATTCTTGAAATTCAAATATTAACAGGAATTAATCTCGAACCAATCCAAAATGCAACTACCTCAAATACAGACGGTTCAAGATTTTATTCGCCTTTGGTTTTAAGTATTTGCAAAGAAGAAAAAATATCGAATTTAGAATTAGAATCAATCGCAGGAACGGGTTTGGAAGGACGTGTAACTAAGCGTGATATTTTTGTGTTTTTAGAATCTCGAACTTCTATTGTTCCTATCAAAGCCAAGGAAGAAATTAAACCGAAACCGATGATAGTTTCTGGAAATGATGAAATTATTCAAATGGATAGAATGCGGAGAATGATTGCGGACAGAATGGTGGAATCCGTAAAAGTTGCTCCTCATGTTACTTCTTTTGTTGAAACGGATATGACAAATGTGGTATTCTGGAGAAATAACAACAAGGATTATTTGAAAAAGCAATACGGAGTAAATATTACTTTTACCCCTATTTTAGTAGAGGCAATTGCCAAAGCAATTAGAGATTTTCCTCAAATAAATGCCTCTGTGAATGGCGATAAAATTATTGTCAAAGCAAAAATAAATATCGGAATGGCAGTTGCTTTACCGAGTGGAAATTTGATTGTTCCTGTCATTCATAATGCCGACCAATATGATTTAATTGAACTTACCAAAAAAATAAACGATTTAACAAAACGTGCCAGAGAAAATAAGTTAAAGCCCGAAGATTTAGAAGGTGGAACGTATACATTTTCAAATATCGGAACTTTTGGAAATATCATGGGAACGCCAATCATCATGCAACCTCAAGTAGCAATTATGGCATTCGGAGCAATTCAGAAAAAACCTGCCGTCATTGAAACGCCACAAGGGGATTTTTTAGGAATTCGACAAAAAATGTTTATTTCTCATTCATACGACCATCGTGTGGTTGATGGTTCATTGGGAGGGCAATTTGTGAAACGAGTTTCTGATTATTTGGAAGGGTTTGAGATTGAAAGAAAATTAATTTAAGACCGTATTATAATTTGTTGAATAATAATAGAAAGTGTTCACAAATTAGAATAACATATTCACTACTTTTGATTTTCAGTAAACATGGAGTCCAGAAACCATTAAAACGGGGCGTTACCGAAAAGCCATAAGAGTAGGAACGGTATAAAATTAATGAACATGAAAAAAGTATTATTAAACATTGCCATGATGGTTTCGATATCATTAATGATGACTTCTTGTTTCACCTACACTGCTGTGGTAGGAAAAGGTTCGCAAACTGGAGTTGAAGTAACAGGTAAAAATCATTTTTTAATTAATGGATTATTTCCTCTGGGTGTTTCTAATGCAAAACAAATGGCTGGTGGTGCCTCTGACTATGATTTAACAGTTACCCATTCTTTTATTGACGGTTTAATTGGCGGAATTACTTTCGGTATTTACACCCCAACAACAACCACTGTTAAAAAGTAAACATTTTAAGGTGTCAATAATTTATTGACACCTTAATTCTTAAATTATGAAAATCTTCCTTTTAATTATCTCCATTATAATCTTCGGCATTTCGGGCTTTAATATTATTTCAAGACTTGTTAAATATAATGTTTTAACCTCTTATGATAAAGGTTTCATAGTGGGTAATTTAGTACTATTGATTATATCATCTATTTGCTTGTTTATCATTCAAAAGAAAAAAATATAGTCTTTAATCAACAGGGTTTAGTTTTAGTGTAAAAAATAATGCCTGATACTTTGCTAGTATCAGGCATTATTTTTTACACTAAAACTAAAGAACATTTAAAACTCAGCATTAGCTGGTTTGCTCAAATTTGGTTTGATAATTTTCATCCAAGTCAGCATTTTAATGATTGGGTAAGTAGGATCAATTTCATACCATTTTGAAGCAAAATTCATACTATTTGGTAATTTATGATGATTATTTTGAAATAATTCACCCATCATTAAAAAATCGAAGATCAATGAATTTCTTGATTTATCGTTATTATCATGATTCTGATAACCATATTTATGCCCAGACCAATTGACAATTGCGCCGTGAAGAGGTCCCATCAAAAAATGAATTGGCAATAAGAAAAAGAAAGCCCAGTGCATATCAAAATAAATAAATGCAACAACATACATCGCTACGTAAGCAATTCCCCAACTTAACCGTGAAACCCAATGATGACCCATTTTTTCAATTGTCTGAGAAAATGGAAAATTATGGTCAAAACGCTCCTCAACTTTCGTTCTGTTATTCAAGAGAGCATTATAAATATTTTTTGTTTTCCACATCATCAAAAATACATTATCAGAAAAATGAGGAGAATGTGGATCCTTCTCTGTGTCACTAAAAGCGTGGTGCATTCGGTGCAAAATTGCATAAGCCCGTGGACTTAGGTAGGATGAACCCTGTGAGACATAGGTCATAAAATAAAAAAACTTTTCCCAAAATTTATTCATCGTAAACATTTTGTGAGCCGAATAACGATGTAAAAAAAACGTTTGACTAAATAGTGACAAATACCAGTGGAAAATGAAGGCGGGTAATACCAGTTGCATATAATTTATTGTTTTGTTTATATTTGTATACCGTTTGTATCAGCAAAAAGTTCAAGAATGAAAATATTACTGACAAATATTTAATTTAATCTACTGTTAATGCATAAGAAAGTAAATTTGCCCCCATTTGCAAGGCTTTTTGTCTGATTGCATCTGGGTCATTATAAACGGATTGATCTTCCCAGCCATTACCCAAATCACATTCATAACTATAAAAACAGACCAAACGACCTTGATAAATTAATCCAAAACCTTGCGGAGGTTTATTATCGTGTTCGTGAACTTTGGGCAAACCATTCGTAAATTTAAACTTCTGACTATAAATGGGGTGATTGAAAGGTAACTCAATAAAACTTAATTCTGGAAAAACCTTTTTCATTTCTCTACGGAGATATTTATCTAATCCGTAATTATCATCAGCGTGAAGAAAACCTCCGCTAATTAGGTATTTACGAAGATTTAAAGCCTCAGATTCTGTAAATACGATATTTCCATGACCCGTTAAATGTACGAATGGATAGGTAAAAAGTTCAGGACTTGATGGTTCTACGATGTCTTCTTCGGGAGAAATATTTGTTCGTAAATTACTGTTACAAAACTTAATGAGATTTCCTAAAGAGGTTTTATTACAATACCAATCTCCACCGCCGCCATACTTCATTTTGGCAATTTTGAAAGAACTTTGTCCAATTGATAATTGACAATTAATAATTAACAATAATAATATTGATAACTTTTTAATGCTTAAAATTTCATATTTATCACTGAAAACTTTCATAATTGATTAATAATATTTAAAGTATGACAAGCCACTAATCCAGCGGTTTCTGTTCTCAATCGACTTTCCCCCAAAGTTACAGGAACAAAACCTTTTTCAAGTGCTTGATTTATTTCTTCTGGTGAAAAATCGCCTTCTGGACCAATTAAAATGGTATATTTTCCTTTTGGTTCAGCAATTTGTTGAATTAATTTTCTTTCCCCTTCTTCCAAATGAGCAATCATATTTTGAGAATCGGGAAAATCTTTTTTCAGAAATTCTTTCCAAGTAATCATTTCATTGATTTTTGGCAAGAATGCTTTCAAAGATTGTTTCATCGCTCCAACAGCAATTCTTTCGGTTCTAATCGTTTTAATTTCTTTCCTTTCTGAGTAACGAGTATGAATAAAAGAAATTTCATTAATGCCTATTTCAACGCATTTTTCAACCATCCATTCAATTCTGTCTAAATTTTTGGTTGGAGCAATAATTAAGTGAATATAATAATCTCGAAGTCCAAAATTTTGTGTTTCTTCAACAATTTTCACCTCACATTTTTTATCATGCGGTATTTTGACTTCACATTTATAAAAACCGCCTTTTCCATCAACTACGCAAAGCAAATCACCTGCTAAAAGTCTCAAAACCTTAATTGCATGACGAGATTCTTCTTCATTTAAACGTAAAGTTTGCTTAATATTTGGTTCGTAAAATATATTCATAATTTAATTTTCATACTTAATTTTACTATTCTTCAAGCACTTCATCGCTTGAGTTATTCCCGAGATTGTCAAGGGAAACATTCGGTTTTCAGTCCAGTCTCGGATAATTTTTATGCTTTGAGTATAATGCCAATATCCTGAAGATGTAGGATTTAACCAAACCAAATTCGGAAAATGGTGGCTGAATTTCAATAACCAAGACATTCCCGATTCTTCGTTATAATGCTCAATACTTCCACGAGCGGAAGTCAGTTCATACATTGCCATTGAGGCATCTCCCACTACAATTATTTTCCAATCTTGGTTATATTTATGCAAAACTTCCCACGTTGAAACACGTTCTCCTCTCCTCTCGTTATCCTTCCAAAGTGTTTCATAAATGCAATTATGAAAATACAAATACTCAATATTTTTGAACTGATATTTTGCTGCTGAAAACAATTCTGAACATAATTCAATATATTCATCCATTGAACCGCCCACATCCAATAACAATAAAACTTTAACTTTATTTTTTTTTGAGGCTTGCATTTTTATTTCTAAAAGCCCTGCATTTCGTGAAGTTTCTTGAATCGTTCCTTCTAAATCCAATTCGTCTTCCACGCCTTCACGGGTAAGAATTCGTAGACGACGTAAAGCCATTTTAATATTTCGGGTATTGAGTTCGAGGTCGTCATCGTAATTTTGAAATTCTCGATCTTCCCACACTTTCACGGCGCTTTTTTGTCCACCCAACTTATTATTTCCAATTTTTATGCCTTCTGGATTGTAACCTCCATTACCAAAAGGAGAAGTTCCGCCAGTTCCAATCCATTTATTTCCCCCTTCATGACGTTCTTTTTGTTCTTCAAATAATTCCTTAAAACGGTCTAATAGTTTCTCCAAACCGCCCATTGACTCAATTTTGGATTTTTCTTCTTCAGAAAACTCCCTGTCCAATTTGTTTTTGAGCCAATCTTCTGGAATTAAAGCAAATAATTCAGCTCCAATTTTAGAGACATCTTTGAAATATTGTCCAAACAGAACATCATAGCGGTCTAAGAATATCTCATTTTTGACAAATACGGTTTTACTCAAATAATAAAAATCAGTGGTGTCATATTCAACAAGGTCCTTGTCCAAGGCTTCCAAAAGCGTTAGATATTCCGTGATAGTAACGGGGAGTTTATTGTTTTTGAGATATAGGAAGAAATCGAGGAACATTAATAAGGTCGTTTAGTTTTATTTCTCAAAGCTTCGTACAAACCCGTATCTTGCTCATTTTTCAACAAAGCTCCAATAAAAGGAGGTACATCGGTATTTGTTTGAAAATCCTCCAATAAATCTCCCGAAACTTTACCAACTAATAGCAATTTTATCCAATCAATCAATTCAGAAGTGGACGGCTTTTTCTTCAATGCCTTCACGTCTCTTATTCCATAAAATACTGATAACGAATTAATTAATAATTTTTCTTCAAGTGTTGGATAATGCACGTCCACGATTTGTTTCATCGTTTCACGGTCAGGGAAGGAAATATAATGGAAGAAACAACGACGCAAAAAAGCATCGGGCAATTCCTTTTCATTATTGGAAGTAATAATAATAATTGGTCGATATTTCGCTTTAATTACCCGCTTTAATTCATAACAATAAAATTCCATTTTATCCAATTCATGCAATAAATCATTTGGAAATTCGATGTCCGCTTTATCAATTTCATCAATCAAAAGTACCACTTGTTCATCCGCCTCAAAAGCCTCCCAAAGTTTTCCTTTTTTAATGTAATGTTCCAGATTATTAATATCGCCATCCCCTAATTGTGAATCTCGCAAACGTGCCACCGCATCATACTCATACAAACCTTGTTGAGCAAAAGTAGTCGATTTAATATTCCAAGAATAAAGTGGTTTTCCAAGTGCTAAGGCAACTTCATAGGCCAAGAGCGTTTTCCCCGTTCCTGGTTCTCCTTTAATTAAAAGTGGTTTTTGAAGGGATACGGCAGCATTTACTGCAACTTGTAATGCTCTGGTAGCAATGTAGTTTTCTGTTCCTTGAAATGAAGACATATTCGTTATGATGAAGTAGGGGAATTATATTGGCACACGGATTTAATTGATTAGACACGGATTCAAAATCTAATACGTGTCTAATTTTTTACATTGATTTGATGTACTTATTGCTGCTATGCACAGATTTAAAATCTAATCCGTTAAATCCGTGTGCCAACTTGCATACTATTTTACATAAATCAATCTTCATATTCCGATTTAAACGAATACATGGTTGGGTCTAATTTGATAGTTCCTGCCAAATATTCATCAACGAATTTTGTAACAACGGCATCATCAATTTCATCCACATTTAAACATATATCCAAACCGATTCCAAACTCGAAATTCTCGTCAACTTCTAAATGTTCAGAAAGTTTCACTTCTTCGTTTTCTTCTATTTCTTCGATTAGTTCAGTGATGTATAATTCCACTTCTTCATCCATGTCTTCGTTGGGTTCGTAAGTTTCATCACGATTTTCCATTGGCACATACAAAGGATAAGTCTTTAGTGCCTTTCTCTCAGCTGTTTCATAAACGATGCTATTAAAATGCAACCTTAATGAATAGATAACTGCATCAAAAATGGCTTCTTGACCTTTATAATTCCCAACAAATTGAACGTGGACAAACTCTTCAACATTGTCGGGTTCATCACCGAGTTCATCTTCAAAATATACAAATTTCTTTCCATCAGCTTTACACTCTGCTTTCAGTTGTTCAATCTCCTTTGGGTCAAGTCCTGGATTATCTTTTAATAACATTTTTATTGTGTTTAATTTGGATGTAAAGTTAAGAAAAAATGACGAAAAGCCCCCTTTCGAGGTTGGGGGCTTTTTTTTACTTAATTAATAACAATTCACGATATTTTGGCAATGGCCATTCGTCGTCATCAACGATTAATTCTAACTTATCAACACAATAACGAATTTCTTCAAAATAATCTTTCACTTTGGTACTGTATAATCTTGCTCTTTCAACTATATCCTCCACATTATTTGCCTCTTTACGAGCCTCCGTCATTTCATCTACTAATTTATTGATGGTGGAGGTATAGACGGAAATCTTTTTAATAATATCAACAGTTGGCGCAAAATATTGAGGATCAATGCCAATTTCTTTTTGTCCACGAACATTATCAACTAATAAAGTTTGATATTTTAAAGATGTTGACATAATATGGTTAATTGCCAAATCTCCAATTACACGTGATTCAATCTGGATTTTCTTAATATAATTCTCCATTTCAATCTCATAACGAGCGTGCATTTCAATTTCAGTAAAAATTCCATGTTTTGAAAACAAATCAATTACTGATTTATCTAAATATTTCGCCAGAGCTTCAGGAGTTGTTTTTAGATTTGATAATCCACGAGATTCGGCTTCTTTGACCCACTCTTCTGAATATCCATTTCCTTCAAAAAGTATCTTTTTAGATTGTGTTACGTATCCTTTCAAAACTTCTACAATTGCCAACTCTTTCTTGACTCCCTTTTCAATATATACGTCCACTTCCTCTCTAAATTTCAATAATTGGTTGGCAACAATTGTATTCAGAATTGTCATTGGCGTGGCAGAATTTGCCGATGAACCAACCGCTCTGAATTCAAATTTATTACCTGTAAAAGCAAATGGAGATGTTCTGTTTCGGTCTGTATTGTCCAGTAAAAGTGCAGGTATTTTATTGATACCTAATCTCAAATAAACGTTGTCGCCTTTTTCTAATTTAATATCATTCATTTCTGAAAGATTCTCTAAATCATTCAAAACTCTTGTCATTTCCGATCCAATAAAGATTGAAACAATGGCAGGGGGTGCTTCATTGGCTCCCAAACGGTGTTCGTTTCCAGCAGTTGCTATTGAAGCACGCAAAAGGTCAGCGTAATCGTGAACTGCTTTAATTGTATTGACGAAAAACGTCAAAAAACGTAAATTTTCTTTTGGTTTAGACGATGGTCCTAATAAATTAATTCCTGAATCAGTAGCCAAAGCCCAGTTATTGTGTTTCCCAGAACCATTAATACCTGCGAATGGTTTTTCATGAAAAAGCACACGCATTTTATGTTTCGCTGCAATTTTATTCATCAAATCCATCAACAAAGCATTATGGTCGCAAGCTAAGTTAGCTTCTTCGTAAGTTGGAGCCATTTCAAATTGTGCTGGAGCAACTTCATTATGACGTGTACGAACGGGCATTCCTAATTTCAAAGCTTCAATTTCAAAATCAACCATGAAGGCATTTACTCTCGATGGAATTGACCCAAAATAATGGTCTTCTAATTGCTGACCTTTGGCAGGAGAATGTCCAAAAACGGTTCTACCTGACATCAATAAATCAGGGCGTGCATTGTATAAGGCCTCATCCACTAAAAAATATTCCTGTTCAGCTCCCAAAGTCGCCGTTACTTTCGATACCTCACGACTGAAATACTCGTTCATTACCTTCGTGGCTGCTTTATCAATTAATTCCCCTGATTTTAATAAAGGGGTTTTATAATCCAAGGCTTCTCCAGTATATGAAACAAAAACTGATGGAATACATAACGTAGCCGTTCCAGCGGTATTTTCCATGATAAAAGCAGGCGACGACGGATCCCAAGCTGTGTAGCCACGAGCTTCAAACGTAGAACGGATTCCACCATTTGGAAAAGAAGACGCATCAGGTTCTTGTTGAACTAAAGCGGAACCTTTAAATTTTTCTACCGCCTTCCCTTTATTCGTAATATCGAAAAAAGCATCATGTTTTTCAGCAGTTGTTCCCGTAAGCGGTTGAAACCAGTGTGTATAGTGGGTGGCTCCTTTTGATAAAGCCCAAGATTTCATTGCTGCCGCTACTTCATCTGCTGCTTCACGATCAATTTTCTTATTATCTTCTATAGCATTAGAAATCTTTGTGTATGCTTCGGGACTCAAAAGAGAACGCATCACCTCATCATTAAAAGTATTACTGCCGTAATAATCAGTAACTTTTTCAGTTGGTATTTTCACAAAAACGGGTTGCCGTGACTGTGCTAATTCGAGAGCTTTAAATCTTGCAATAGCCATATATATTTTTTCAGGTTAATTATTCTACAGTAAACTGTTCGATAAAAGTAAGATAAATTTCATTTCTTCTCATTTTAAAACACCAAAAATTTAATATTTAATTTAAAATTGGAAGTTTACAGAAAAATCTACCCCGTTAAAAATAGTGAAATAACTAATTTATGAAGACACTTTTAATTGTTAATAAATTAATTTAGGCTCCTTTGAAACTGGCAAAAACTCATAAACTTGACCGTTCAAAATGATAATTTTAATATTAATCTAACTATCTAAGAAAAAATTTAATTATTCCAAGAAATATATATATTATTCTGAAATATCATTTTATATCAAAATAATATACTGTATATTTGATTTTATCAAAATAATATCTACATATTTCAATATAATTCAATAGATACATAATAAGGAAATATCTAATTATATAGGTTAAATTACTTAGGTTGAAAAAAATCATAATAATTTAACATTTCCTGTGTTTTTTCAAATTTCACGTTTACTTTTGTAGTAGAAATTCATAAAAATAACCAAATAAATTAAAATCCAATTCTAAAGTCATGGCAAAAGCTAAACTTGAATACATTTGGCTCGATGGTTACAAACCAACTCAAACCCTACGTAGCAAAACTAAGGTTGAAAGCAATTTTAGTGGAAAATTAGAAGACTGTGACATCTGGTCTTTCGATGGTTCATCAACTCAACAAGCTCCAGGTGGTGCGTCTGACTGCCAATTGAAACCCGTTTTCATTTGTCCAGATCCAGAACGTTCTTTGATGGGAACTCCTGCTTTTTTTGTTATGTGTGAAGTATTGGATTCTGCTGGTGAAGCTCATGAATCAAATGGTCGTGCTTTGATTGAGGATGATGATAATGATTTTTGGTTTGGTTTTGAGCAAGAATATTTCTTGTATGACATGAAAACAAACCTTCCTTTGGGCTTCCCTTCAAATGGATATCCAGCACCACAAGGACAATATTATTGCTCAGTGGGAGCAAAAAATGCTTATGGACGTGAAATTATTGAAGAACATTTAGAATATTGTATTCAAGCAGGTTTGAACATTGAAGGTATCAACGCAGAAGTTGCGGCTGGACAATGGGAATATCAAATTTTTGCCAAAGGTGCAAAAGAAGCGGGTGATCAAATTTGGATTGCAAGATATATGTTAGAAAGACTTTGTGAAAAACACGGTGTTTGGGTGAATTATCACTGTAAACCCCTTGGAGATACTGATTGGAATGGTTCAGGAATGCACGCAAACTTCTCAAATACTGCTTTGAGAACGGCTGGAAATAAAGAAACTTACGATATTATTTGTCAAGCATTCGCTCCTTATGTGAAAGAACACATTGAAGTTTATGGTGCTGACAATCATTTACGTTTAACGGGAAAACACGAAACACAATCAATTGATCAATTCTCTTACGGAGTTTCTGACCGTGGTGCTTCGATTCGTATTCCAATTGCAGCGGTTCAAAAAGGATGGAAAGGATGGTTAGAAGATCGTCGTCCAAACTCTGCGGCCGATCCCTATAAAGTGGCTGCTCGTATAATAAAAACGGTTAAAACTGCACAGGTTTAATCTTTTCAAGATTTAGATAATAGAAAGCCCGTCTTCATAGACGGGCTTTTTTTGTTCGACTTAATTCCTTCCGTATCTTTGTACCATGAAAAAGGTAGCATTTTATACATTAGGCTGTAAATTAAACTATTCCGAGACATCAACCATTGCCAGAATGTTTGAATCTAAGGGATATGAGAAAGTGGAGTTCAACCAAAACCCAGATATTTTTATTATCAATACCTGTTCTGTAACGGAAAATGCCGACAAAAAATGCAAGAAGATTGTCAGAGAAGCTAATAAAATTAATCCCGATGGTTATGTGGCCATAATTGGCTGTTATGCCCAATTGAAGCCCCAAGAAATTGCCGATATAGAAGGCATAGATGCAGTTTTAGGAGCGGCCGAAAAATTCCAATTAATTGATTTATTAGATGGTTTCGTGAAAGAACCCTCACAGAAAACGGCTAAAATATTTAATCAAAACATTGAAGAAGCCATTGATTACCACACCTCCTATTCTTTAAATGACCGAACTCGTACCTTTTTAAAAGTACAAGACGGTTGTGATTACCCATGTGCCTATTGTACGATTCCACTCGCACGAGGAGCAAGTCGTTCAGATACAATTAAGAATGTCGTAAAAGCTGCCCAAGAAATTGCTGAAAGTGGTGTAAAAGAAATCGTTTTGACTGGGGTAAATATTGGCGATTTTGGATTAATAAGTGGAAAACGAGAAGAAACCTTTTTAGATTTAGTTAAAGCTTTAGATGAAGTAGAAGGCATAGAAAGGTTCAGAATCTCATCCATTGAACCAAATCTTTTAACCGATGAAACCATTGAATTTGTGAGTCAATCACAACGATTTGTACCTCATTTTCATATTCCTTTGCAGTCAGGTTCCAATAAGGTGTTAAGTTTAATGAAACGTCGATATAAAAGAGAATTATATGTTGATAGAGTCAGGAAAATTAAAGAATTAATGCCTCATTGTTGTATAGGTGTGGACGTAATTGTGGGTCATGCAGGAGAAAATGATGAAGACTTTTTGGAGACTTATAACTTTCTTAATGAATTAGATCTCAGCTATTTACACGTATTTACGTATTCAGAAAGAGAAAATACGACCGCTTTATTAATTAAGCCAGTTGTGCCATCCCATAAACGGTCTGAGCGTTCAAAAATGTTACATATTTTGTCGGACAAAAAACGAAGATATTTTTACGAACAACAAATTGGCAAGGATTTTACGGTACTATTTGAAGAAGATATTGAAAATGGAATGATGCAGGGATTTACTGAAAACTATGTTCGGGTAACGGCAAAATATGACCCACTATTAATTAATGAAACAAAATTAGTTTCGCTGAAATCAATAAATGAAAATATGTTGGTTGAAGTTGATGAGGTTGATATTTTTGAATTGCATTGAAACGAAAAAAGGCTGTTCCAATCGGATCAGCCTTTTCTTATAACAAAACAAAACCACAAGAATACACCTGTGGTTCTACAAAAATAGGGAATTAATCTTAAAGAGTTGTCTTTTCTTACCTCCAATTCATTCGATTAAAGGGAAGAAAAGGAAATTTTTTAAGGTTTAATTTTGGAAATTGGAAATTTCAAAAACGATAAATCACAAGTACAATTTTCATAAACTCCGTTTATTTCTACGATTAATTTACTGATTCATTTTATTAAATGTATCCTTTATTTCTTCAGGATTAGCCTTTGATAGCATTTCACTCATTCCAAACGTCAATTCAGTTTTTCCTTCCTTCATTTGTTGAAAAACGGATTCAATAAATGCACTCACAGGCGGGGCAAAATCGTGCAAGCCCTTTCCACCCAAATCAGTATTCAAAGCAGGGGGAATCATCTCAATCACTTCAATATTTTTAGCCTTTAATAAATGCCTTGAAGAAAGCGTAAATGAATGGAAAAATGCTTTAGTAGCACAATAAACAGGTGCTTTTGCCATTTGCACAAACGCTAATCCAGAGGTTACATTAATAATTGTTTTAAGAGACGGTAGATTTGAAAAAAGGGAAGTTAAGTGAATCGGAGCTAATACATTGGTTATAATTTCCTCATTCGCTTTTTGATAAAAATCCGCATCCATTACATTCATATAATTCTGAATACCCGCATTATTTACTAAAACAGTTAAATCAGCGTGGTTTTCAGTCACCCAATTGTACAATTCAGTACGTTCAGATTCAGTAGATAAATCACATACTTTAGTAACAACAGAAGGATATTTATCAGAAATTTCTTTCAAAACTGATTCACGTCTGCCACAAATAATAACCGTGTTTCCTTCTTGAATAAATCTTTCAGTAAGTCCTAAGCCGATACCACTTGCACCACCTGTAATTAAAATTTTATTATTTGATAAGTTCATATTTCTACTATTTTTAAAATTTAATAGCAAAAAGTTGCCGCTAAAATGCAGGCAACTTTCAACAGAATTCAATCCGTTATTTTGTTGGTATCAAACGAAATACCATTCCAGGGTTTTCAATACTAACGTACACATATCCATCCTTTCCCATTTCAACATTGCGCATCCGACCAATATTAACTAATAGTTTTTCATGCCCAGTTATTTTATTTCCTTTCATAATACTACGGTCTAAATAATTGAACCTAAGTGAACCGACTAAAATACTATTTTTCCACGCAGGATATTTATCGCTATTGACAAATGCCATTCCACTTGGGGCAATTGAAGGGGTAAAATAGGTTTCAGGTTGCTCCATACCTTCTTTTTTACTAATATCAGTAATTGGTTTCCCATCATAATTTATACCGTAAGAAATAACAGGCCAACCATAATTTGCTCCTTTTCGGATAATATTTATTTCATCACCTCCACGTGGACCATGCTCGTTTTCCCAAATTTCACCCGTTTGCGGATTCAATGCCAATCCTTGCGGATTTCTATGTCCATAACTATAAATACTTTCTTTACTTTTTCCCTTTCCAACAAATGGGTTATCCTTCGGAATTGAGCCATCATCATTAAGTCTATGAACCTTTCCATTATCATTTTCAGTGCTTTGAGGAAAGTCTTTTTCCATGCCCCTTTCACCAACTGTAAAATACAAATATCCTTTTTTATCAAACTTAATTCGTGAACCAAAATGGTGTTTTGTTTTGGTATATGGCGATGCTTCAAAAATTTCTTGAACTTCTGTTAACTCATTATTTTTAATTTTTCCTCTCATAATGGCGGTCGTCGTTAATTTCTGATTATCCTCCTCTTTAAATTTTGAATAGGAAAGATAAACCCAACCATTTTCTGCATATTTCGGATGTAATTCAATATCTAATAGTCCTCCCTGACCTTCTGCAAGCACTTTTGGAGAATTTTTAATGATGGTTTTATTACGTTTTGAATCAACGCTGTATAAAACTCCTACTCTATCTGTAATCAAAAAATCACCATTTGGCATTTGTGCAAAACCCCAAGGACTTTCAAAACCTGTGGCAATAGTATCCAATGAAACGGTCATATTTTCCGACTTAAAAACATTTGAAGTTGGTTTGTTGGAAACTTTATATTCATTTACTTTACCAATGTATTTTGTAATTTCATCAGCTAATAAATTAATATCTTTTGCATCAACAACGCCTTTCCAAGCAGGCATACCTAAATCTAAATATCCATTGGATATGCTTGTAACAATTTGTTCTTTTGCCGTTCCATGTTTCCAAGACCTATCAACAAAAGCCTCAATTTTTTCTCCGTGACAGCCAGAACAGTATTGAGTAAAAACTTTTTCAGGTTCAGTAATAATAGGCTTAGCGTTAACAGGCTTAGTTAATTGAACAAAACTGACACTTAGAATGCCAATTGAAAAAATAGCAATAAGAGATTTATTCATGATTTTGAAAGGTATTACTGTTGATTGTGAACTGAATAATAAATTTACGCATTGATTATGAGTGTTCAAAATACGGCGAGAATAATTTGCCAACAAACAAACCTTTAAAGAAATTATTGTATTGAAATTACAGAGATAAAATTTGAAAATATCTTTAAATCAGTCTTAATTTCTATTATCATGTATGTTCATCTATAGTCAAAACAATGGGTTAGATTTGTTAAATCAAATTTCAATAAATGCCTAAAAAACACTATCTTGAACTCTCATTCAAACCAAATTTTATCAACATGAAGAAAACCCTTATACTTGTCTATTTTTTTCTGTTTTCGCTAACTATTTTTTCCCAAAAGAAAACCGCAAAAGAAACCAAAACGACTACGAATCAGTTAATGTCAGACCAAAAAATTGAAACACTTCGGAAAGAAATGTTGGCTGAAATTGACCAGAAAGCGACTTTTACTGCACAACTTAATGACCAGCTTTTTAGTTATGCTGAATTAGGTTTTCAAGAATTCGAAACGTACAAATTATTAACAACTCTCCTTGAAAAAGAAGGATTTACCATCGAAAGAGGACTTTCTGGAATTCCAACCGCTTGGATGGCAAGATGGGGAAGCGGAAAGCCTGTAATTGCGGTAGGTTCAGACATTGACTGCATCCCGAAAGCCTCCCAAAAACCAGGCGTTGCCTACCATGACCCCATCGTAGAAGGAGCTCCTGGACATGGTGAAGGGCATAATTCTGGTCAGGCTTTGAATATTACCGCCGTTCTAACTTTGAAAAAAATCATGGAACGGGAGCATATTTCTGGAACACTCGTGATTTGGCCTGGCGTGGCTGAGGAATTAGTTGGTGCGAAGGCGTATTATGTGCGTGATGGATATTTCAAAGATGTGGATGCTTGCATTTTTACGCATGTAAATAGTAATCTTTCTGTAAAATGGGGCGATACAGGCTATAATGGCTTGGTTTCAGTAAAATTTAATTTTGAAGGTGAAGCCGCTCATGCCGCCATGAACCCATGGAGAGGAAAATCTGCTTTGGATGCAGTGGAATTAATGAATGTTGGTTGGAATTATAAACGTGAACATCTGGCAATCACACAACGCTCGCATTATGTCATCACAAACGGGGGCGACCAGCCGAATGTTGTACCTTCAAAAGCCCAAGTTTGGTATTATTTTAGAGAGAGAACCTATCCAAAAATCAAGGAATTATTTGAGTTTGGAAAGAAGATTGCCGAAGGTGCTGCCATGATGACAGATACTAAAGTTACGAATGAAGTTGTGGGTTGTGCTTGGCCAGGGCATTTTAATCGACCGATTGCCGAAAATGCCTTCGAACATATTAAGCGAGTTGGTTTACCTGTATGGTCTGCTAAAGACCAACTTTTAGCAACAGCAACTCAAAAAGAATTGAACGCCCCAAAAAAGGATGGATTAGCCATGAAAATTGATTCAACCACTGAGCCAGAAGTTTTCAAAATGGGTGGAGGTTCGGATGATATTGCGGATATTTCTTGGACTTTACCAACCATTGTATTGGGTTATCCCGCTAATATACCAGGGTTGCCAGGGCATCATTGGGCTAATGCCATCTCAATGGCAACGCCTATTGCTCACAAAGGTTGTACGGCAGGGGCTAAAGTGGAGGCTTTAACTTTATTGGATTTATTGGTAAAACCAGATTTGCTGACAAAAGCTTGGAAATATTACCGTGAAGAACAAACGCAAACGGAAAAATACGAGCCTTTAATTGCCCCAACTGACAAGCCAGCCATCACAATTAATAGGGAAGTTATGGAGAAATATAAACCCGAACTCCAAAAATTTTATTATGACCCTACGAAATATAAAAGTTATATGGAACAATTAGGAATTAAATATCCCACAGTACGAGGGAATTAGAATGAGTTTTTTAATATGTACGAAGCGACAAAGTTTTGCTTCGTACATATTAAAAAATCTGATTGAAATTGAGCATATTAAACAGAATTTTCGATCTCTTTGTAAGGTAAAAATATACTCAAATCAATAAAAAATAAAAGTTGCCCGCCATAGACAGACAACTTTCCCCTGAAACAAAACCACAAGAACCTTTACTTGTGGTCGTATTACAATATTTTAGGCTTCAATCAACGATTCATCGTGTTGAGAAATATCTAATCCTACTCTTTCTTCCTCTTCTGTTACACGCAAAGGAATAATTTTGTCAGTAATAAATAATAGTAAATATGACATAAAAAAAGCAAAACCAGAAACTAAGGCAAGAGCTATTAAGTGTTTAAATAGAAGGGCAAAATCACCCGTAATAAATAAACCTTGTTCTCCAACTACAACTACAGAATTTACAGCTTTTGAAGCAAATAAACCAGTCATTAACATTCCCATCATTCCACCAACACCGTGACAAGGAAACACATCTAAAGTATCATCTAATTTAGAATTTGCTCTCCAGTGTGCTGCAATATTTGAAACTATCGCAGATATTGTTCCGATGAAGATTGCGGCGGTAACTGACACAAAACCAGAGGCTGGCGTAATGGCTACTAAACCTACAACTGCACCGATACAAAAACCTAATGCCGAAACTTTACGTCCACGAGTTACATCAAATAAAATCCAAGATAAACCCGCTGATGCCGCTGCAACGTGTGTCGTAGCAAATGCTGATACTGCCAAAGGACTTGCGCCAACTGCTGAACCTGCATTGAAACCAAACCATCCAAACCATAATAAACCAGTTCCTAAGAGAACATAAGGAATATTTGCAGGAGGTAAAACATTGGCTTCAATATGTGATTTGCGACGTTTCAAATATAATGCACCAGCCAAAGCCGCCCAACCCGCACTCATGTGAACAACCGTTCCACCTGCAAAGTCAAGAATACCATATTTGAAAAGAAATCCTTCTGGGTGCCATGTCCAATGAGCTAAAGGAGCATAAACAACTATACAGAATAATACCATAAATAATACAAATGCACGAAAATTAATGCGTTCTGCCAAAGCTCCAGAAATTAAAGCGGGCGTAATTACCGCAAATTTCATTTGAAAAAAGGCAAATAAGGCAAAAGGAATTGTTGGTGCTAATGACCAAGGTTTACCATCAAAAACACCTTGAAACATAAAATAAGTCAGTGGATTTCCAACAACTCCCCCAATGGTTTCACCAAAAGCTAAGCTGAAACCAAATACTACCCAAATTACTGTAATAACGCCCATAGCAATGAAAGACTGCAACATGGTTGAAATTACATTTTTGTGGTTCACCATACCACCATAAAAATAAGCTAAACCGGGAGTCATTAAAAGAACAAGTCCCGACGAAACGAGCATCCAAGCGGTATCGCCTGTGTTAATGCCCTCGGTTACTGCAGCACCTGGTGCAGGAACAAAAGCAGCTCCAATTGCAATTAAAAGCAAAATGCCAATGGGAAGCCAAGATGGTTTTTGTTGTGTCATGTGGTTTTTAATTTAAGGGTTTATTTGTGTATGGGTTTGTTTACAGAAAAAATTTATTGATAATCGGTGTCTACAATTACCAATAAATGTATGATTTTTTAAAATTTAGCGATTACCGCTAACCCTAAAGTTGCTTGAGACTTTTGGTTATTACCATCACCATCTACGAAAAAATTCTTATCGTATGAATCGCTTCTAAATTCTGGTTTGATTAATAAATGACCGTCTGCAACCGTAAATGTTGTAGTTATTGTTAATGAGTTTACCGTTATACCGGTAGTGTTATCAACTCTAAGTGCTCTAACGGCATCTTGATTATTGAAATTCTCAAATCTTGCACCAATACTAAAAACATCTGATACTGTATAGTTGGTATAAAATGCAACTCCGCCCCAAGTTCCTGAATTCTTAATAAATTTAGGGTTTGTTTGCAAAGTTTGATAATCTCCCTTCTGTGAACCGCTTGCCGCATTTAATCCTACCATAAATTTAGGGCTAATTTGGTAAGTACTTGTCAAATCGAATAAAGTATATGTTCCGTCGGGTGTTTTACCAGTTTTGATATCTGCATTAGCTTCGTTTGAA
>JACMRQ010000277.1 GCA_014376355.1 Arcicella sp.
ACAGGTGTATCATTATCAAAATATTGGTTAGGTTTGTAATGTTATACTTTTTCGTTATTTAACCATATTTTTAGAATACACAAATGGGAGCAATTTTTGGCTATCTTTTTCACTTTGTCGGTGGCTTTGCTTCGGGTAGTTTCGATATTCCGTACAAAAAAGTAAGAGTCTGGTCTTGGGAGAGTTATTGGATTACGGGCGGTATTTTCTCTTGGCTAATCGTGCCACCAATTGCCGCTTATTTGACCATTCCAGATTTTGCTTCTATTATTTCAAGCACCACAGGAACTGTTTTATTTTGGACGTATTTGATGGGTTTATTGTGGGGAATTGGTGGTTTGACTTACGGTTTGGGCGTTCGATATTTAGGCGTTTCTTTGGGTAGCTCAATTATTTTGGGGCTTTGCTCGGTTTTCGGCTCCTTGATTCCTTCAATTTATTATAATTTTAACCCGACCGCTGGCAAAGATACAATCCATGATTTAATGACGACTTCCTGGGGACAAATGGTGTTATTAGGTTTGGCGATTTGTGTGTTAGGGATCGTGATTTGTGGAAAAGCAGGTGGTATGAAAGACAAAGACCTCGATGGGAAAGTTCAAGAAAATGAAGAATTTAATTTGTCAAAGGGTCTAATTGTATCAATAATTTCGGGGATTTTAAGTGCTTGTTTTAGCTTTGGAATTGAGGCTGGTTCAAGTATGGCAATGACGGCAAATACCAATTGGATGAATCAAAATGCAGGACAAGGAGAGTTTTTGTTCAGAAATAATGTGATTTACGTTGTCATCCTTTGGGGCGGACTCACTACCAACTTTTTGTGGTGTATGTACTTAAACTTCAAGAATAAATCCTTTGGAGATTATTCAAATGGAAAAACTCCGTTGTTAAAAAATTATATTTTTTCTGCTCTTGCGGGAACAACATGGTTTTTACAATTTTTCTTTTACGGAATGGGCGAAAGTCGTTTGGGTAATGGTGCCAGTTCTTGGATTCTTCACATGGCATTTATCATTTTGGTAGCCAACTCATGGGGATTAGTTTTGAACGAATGGAAAGGCGTATCGAAGAAAACCTTGACAACCATTGTTGCGGGTATTTTGACGATAATTGTTTCAGTTTTAGTGGTTGGATATGGCAATTCTTTAAAATAAATAAAAAGCCCTAATTTCAAGTTAAGAAATTGGGGCTTTTTGTTTTACATTCCTCCCTTAAACCATATCGTCAAGGCTATTCGAATTACAGAATAATCATGTTTTGAGTCCATCGCTTCATAAAGTATTTTTATACTTTCACCCTTTTTCACATTCATAATTTTTGCCGCACTCACGATTTCATTATACTGTTGTTTGTTGATAAATGGACTAAAATCAATATTTTTACCTTCTTCATATAATTTACTCAAATGTGAAAATATGGTAACTTCACTCAAACCTCGAATTTTTGCCATTTCCTCCACTGAGTTACCTTCCTGATATAATTTATAAGTATATTGAACCGTATTAATCCCCAATGATGCGGTATTTGTACCTGAAACAGATTTTAAAAATAATCTAATTTCATTGATAAAAATTTCCCCGTACTGCTGATATTTTTGCTGTCCTACACCTGATACATTCAACATAGCTTCTTGCGAAATTGGCTTTTGTTGAGACATATCTGAAAGCGTAGCATCTGAGAATATTACAAATGGTGGAATGTTTTTATCATCCGCTAAACGTTTCCGAAGTTCACGCAATTTTTCAAAAAGAGCATCTTTGATGACTTCTTTTTTAGTTTTCTCTTTCGGTGCAACTGCTTCTCGGTCGGCTTGACGTTCTTCAAAAGGCTTATATCTTGTCAAGTTCACTTTCCGACCTTCCTTCAAAACTGCCCACGACGCATTATTGAGTCGGTAAGCGTGTCCTTCGTCATACGCAATATCCATTACACCCGAATTGAGCATTTGTTGGAGATATTCTGCCCATTCGTCAGCTTTTAAATCTTTACCCGCTCCAAAGGTTTTTATTTCGTGATAACGGTTGTCTATGATTCGTTTATTATTTGAGCCTCTCAAAATATCAATCAACATAGTCATTGCTATTTTTTCGTTGGT
>JACMRQ010000278.1 GCA_014376355.1 Arcicella sp.
ATGAAACAGTTTGTTCGTTTTCCAAAAGTTGGGGAAAGTAATCTTTCATCACACTCAGATTAGTTGGGGGGCGCCCAATCAACGACAGATGATGATGGCATTACAAACGAGCAATAGATCGGGCAACGCTCCGCTTTTTATAAGTGATTGATTAGGCATCCCCCTTTAAAACTAAAAATACTCACTAAATTGACATGTAACTGGATTGGACTTCACGATAACTTGAATTTTGTTTGGTAGCAAACAAATTACGGAAGTCTAACCAGTTTTAAAACCATTTTTTGTCCTGTAGTATGTCCAGTAGTAAATACTTATGGCCCAATAAGGGACTTGCAACCCATAGTGAAACGTTTAATGTGGCTACACTTTCGATTTCATCAACTTTAGTTCATTTAAACGTCCGAACCATTTTCAGGCTAAAATAATCCGAACCCTACTTGATGGCAGCGATAGCGGCGGCGTAATCCGGCTCTTGCCCTATTTCCGGCACTTGCTGTTCGTAGATGATTCTCCCTTCGGGATTCACGACGATGACCGCACGACTTAACAGGCCTTTCATAGGTCCATCGGCAATTTGCACCCCGTAAGAATGGCCAAAATCAGTTCTGAAATCAGAAAGCATCACAACATTTTTAATGCCTTCTGCGCCACAAAAAGCTCTCTGGGCAAAAGGCAGATCTTTAGAAATACAGAGTACGGTTGTGTTTTTTAGTCCAGCCGCATCCTCATTAAATTTTCGTACCGATTTGGAACAAACCCCTGTGTTTACACTGGGAAAAATGTTCATGATCACATATTTGCCCTTATAATCGGCTAGGGTGTTATCCTTGAGATCAACAGCGGTCAACGTGAAATCTTTGACCGTTGTTCCCACCCCTGGTAGTTTACCAACGGTATGAATTGTTTTACCTCCTAAGGTAATGGCCGTACCTGTGGTTTGTGCCAGCGAAGTACCTGGAATGAATAGTCCTGTAAGTCCCAAAAAAAGGATTTTAAAGGCGTGTGTGAAGTTTTTGAAACTGGTCATAAAATGAGTTAAATTGATGGTAATTCCTAAAATATACAAAGATAGTATGTTTGTTGCAAGTCCCTTATTGAGCCAAAAATTATATAGCGTAGTGTAATTATCTAAAATCAAACACTTACTATTTCCATTTTTAAGATTTCACAAAATATAACTTGCTAATTTTCAATCACTTAATTTATTAGAATTATTTTGATGAACATAGCTTCAAATGGGAACTTTTCGATACCTGAATTGAAAATGCTTTCATAATGTCTCAAATACTTCTGGGCGGCATTCCGCTTTGTTCTTTTTTGTAAGCACTTATCACCATAGGAGCAATTGCTTGATAACGGGGTGATGATCTCTTAGGTCTTCCTCCCATTCTGCCTCTCGCTCGTGCGGCTTCACGCCCAGCTTTGGTTCTACGAATTAATCTTTTGTGTTCATGTTCGGCCAATAAGGCAAATAATTTAAAAACGAATTCTCTTGTTTCCGTGGTTGTATCAATTAAAGATTGTGAAAGACTTTTGAATAAAACTCCTTTTTTATTCAATTCATCAACCAGCATGATTAATTCGAGGGTTGTTCTCCCTAATCGGTCAATATCCCAAACCACCAATTCATCGCCCGCTCTCAAAAATACCTTTACCTTTTCATATTCTGGTCTTGATTCAGAAATGCCCGAAATCTCTTCGTGAAAAATTTTATCACAACCGTATTTTTTGAGCGCATCCATTTGGAGTGCTTCGTTTTGATCTTCTTTAGAAACACGTACATATCATGTCCTCACAAACGATTTATATTTTACAATACTGATCATAAATATAGTAAAATATAATTTGATTTTAAATAAAATAATATAAAATTTATAGGGGTGGGTACGGTAATGAAATATCCAAGCGTAGTGGGTAGTCCGTTATCGCCTTCTCCTGTTTTTCCAAAGGTACCCGCCATGATATACATCTCGTTTCCATCACTCAGTAGCTTTCGGGTGTACTGCTCTAAAAGATTCCAAGCCTGACGGTTGTGTTTGGGAGCTTGCGGTACAATGTTAGTGAGTATAAATTTAATCTACTATTTTCTAACCGTTAGTTTCTGGTAAGGTCCTATCCCTATAATTATTCAAAGATAGACAGCTACTGATCTCAAAGGTATATTTAATGCGTATAATAAGTCTATAAAGCTCCTGTATTTTACTTTGTCAAGGTAATCAATATCTGGATAATTCATGGGTTAAAATTAAATAGGGGTAGGGTTAACTAATGAGGTTTATAGAATCAACGTATATCTCAAGGAGCTCCTAATCCCGATTTGGCCCCCTTTGGCTCCAATAACCAAAATAATGCTGTTTTTTTAATATAAGTTTCAAAATTAATGATACAAATTAAAAAATGAAAGACCAGTTTTCATTACTCATTTTTTCAATATCGTCTTTTGTATAATTGAAAAAAAAAGAGATAAAGCCCTAACAGCGGTAATTTACATAATTAGATTTTCCATCTTTTTTTGAGACTTACGTCTGCTTTTTTAACCACTTATTCACATAAAATATTAATAAATATCAAGATTTTCTGGTATAGGTTTATCTTTTCTTGTTTACTTATTCATAACAATGTATGCAGGATAAGATTCACGATTGGGCAAATCAAATGCTTCATCGTAAGATTGTGTACCTGAACCATTGTTGTATAAGGCCACACGTTTTACACCAGTTGCTGTGCTACCACCAATTCCATTGATAACGTTTTGGATTTGACCCGGACCAGCAAAACGAGTGATACACATTTTTTCAAGTTTTACATTTGGACTATTAGGTACTTCGAAGCCGTTGCTCTTATTGACTTTACCATCAGTTCCTGTTAAAACTGCGTAAGAACCCATTCCGATACTGTGATGTTCTTTTACTGTATTAGCTACCTTATATGCTGCATAACCATCAACTCGGCCTCCCTGACTCCTCCAACTTGCTTGATTTGGAGCATCGTATGGTGGTTCGTTTTGTAAGAAATAGGTTCTACCTCTTTCTCCCAACCATAATACTTCATATTCCTGATAATGTTCGGCAAATAGGCCATAGAGCGTAACATCATCACCAGTAACCGTAAGCCCATTTTTACATCTATCTCTTCCCCAACGTAAATTTCCGCCACTTTGCGAACCATGATCGGCACGCCACAACCAGAAGTGGTCGCCCACTACATTGTTGCTGTTTATTTGCATAGAAGTATGTATCTGAATATTTTTTGATTGAACCCCACCAACTCTACAAGTGATGTCTGCGAGCAGAATAGGGTTTGCAGAGTGGTCTGCTGTTGCTTCTTGGTTACCAATTCTAATTTGATAAGTTGTACTATTGAATGAATCCATCAAAAGTCCAGCAATGATAATTCCATCCCTGTCGTCAACATAGATACATCCCCAAGTATTTTTCTCGGTAGGTTCCAATGTTACCGAAGCTATACCTGCACCCAGCAATATGGCATCTTTTCTATTTACCTGAATAGGAGCATTCAATGCGTAATGTCCCGGTGTGAAAAATATATTTTTGCCTGCTTTCAGGGCATTATTTATTTCTATATCGGTATCGCCTTCTTTGGCAACATACCAGTCGGTAAGCAAATCCTGAATTTTGCCTTGCCCCATATCTGTTGACGACCACGAAACACCTACTCTGTCTTTTTGCCATGCAGGAACAAATACTTTGTATTCACCATCTTTATCAATAAAAAGGAAAGGTTTTTCTCTGATAATTGGTGTATCAGAAATTGGAGAGTTGGCATCATTCGCTTGTGGAGCATTGACACAACCTTGCCAAACCATATTATACGAACCACCCATAGCTCCTGAACCTGAAGGGAAACTCGTATTTCTGGTGTACCATTGTTGTTGGCCACCCCAGTTTGGTCTGGTTGATGTATAACGTGTGTCAGCAATAAAACCACCGCTTCCCCAGAAGTTGTTGCTCCCAACATCCGAAATATATTTCGAAGTGTTTTCAATCTGCATTCTTCGTGCACTGGTTGATTGAGAGACCGTCCAGGCAAAATCCCGCATCACTGCCACATTTTCCATCGAACGCCAAAAAGTACACGTAGCATTTGCTCCACCCGAAAGGTGAGGTCTTGTGAATACAGAACCCAATTTAACATCCGTAGGTAATTTGCCCAAACCTCCAATATGAGAGTAGAATCCTAATTCTATGGAGTTAGCCTCTGCCGATGAGGCAGAACCAGATCCACCCGAATCGTAAGTTTGACCATCAATATTTGCTTTAAAATAATACGCTTGACGTTTGGTTGTCCACTCACCATTTGCTCCGTTCAGACCAGTAGTAGCAAAGTGCAAATTAATTTCATTTCGGGAAGTTTCCGCTTTTTCATATTTTCTATCGTAGAAATATACGTTGTCGCCAAAAATCTGGTTTTCCAGCGAAAGCAATATTGTTATAGCGTTACGGGTAATTTTATAGTAGTTTTCATACTTAGCTACATTTGGTTTTTTATCTGTAAATGTCAATTTTGAAGTTGAACCTAACGACACAAAATCTGATGCCAAACGACTGCCGCCTCTTATGATTACATAGGGCCCTGAAGAACCGAAGGCTGGCCATGATAATGTTATG
>JACMRQ010000279.1 GCA_014376355.1 Arcicella sp.
TACGCTCCAAAATTGCCTCATTTTGCGGGTAAAGCCAAGAGCGTAATTTACCTCCACATGGCAGGTTCGCCTTCGCAATTAGAACTTTTTGATTTTAAACCCGAACTTCAAAAATGGCATGGTAAAGATTGTCCACAATCATTTTTAGAAGGTAAAACTTTTGCTTTTATCAGGGGCGTTCCCAAGATGTTAGGCTCGCAAGGACAATTTGCTCAAAGAGGAAAGTCAGGGGCTTGGGTTTCGGATTATCTTCCTAATTTTCAAACCGTTGCTGATGAAGTAACGTTTCTGAAAGCCATGCACACCGAACAATTTAACCATGCACCCGCCCAGTTATTTATGCACACGGGTAGTGCCAGATTGGGTCGTCCAGGCATGGGGTCTTGGGCAATTTATGGCTTGGGTTCGGAAAATGAAAATTTGCCAGGCTTCATCGTTTTAACTTCGGGCGGAAAATACCCAGAGGCAGGGAAAAGTATTTGGGGAAGTGGATTTTTGCCTTCCGTTTATCAAGGAGTTCAGTGTCGGTCGAATGGCGAACCCGTTTTATATATCAATAATCCTAAAGGAATTTCTCGTGATATTCGTCACGAAGCTATCAATGCTATCAACGAAATTAATCAGAGAGAATACGAAACCTTTGAAGATCCAGAGATTTTAACCCGCATTTCGCAATATGAAATGGCGTTCAGAATGCAAGCCGAAGTACCCGAAGTAATGGATATTTCCAAAGAACCAGCCTATATTCATAATCTTTACGGAACAACGATTGGCAAACCTTCTTTTGCAAATAACTGTTTGTTGGCCAGAAAGTTAGTTGAAAATGGTACCCGTTTTATTCAACTTTTTGATTGGGGATGGGATACCCACGGCTCGAATGCTTCCGAAGCCTTGGAAATTGGTTTACGCACCAAATGCCGAGAAACTGACCAAGCGATGACAGCTTTATTGATTGACCTCAAACAACGAGGATTATTGGAAGATACGCTCGTAGTTTGGGGTGGAGAATTCGGTAGAACGCCCATGCAAGAAAACCGAGACAACAAACCTGCACCCTTCATGGGCAGGGACCATCATCCCGAAGCCTTTACGATTTGGATGGCGGGCGGAGGCGTAAAGAAAGGATTTACCCACGGCGAAACCGATGAACTGGGTTATGCAGGAATAAAAGGAAAAACGCACGTTCATGACCTACAAGCCACAATTTTGCATCTTTTAGGATTAGACCACGAACAATTAACGTACCAATTCCAAGGCAGACCTTTTCGTTTAACGGATGTGGCGGGGAAAGTAATTCGGGAAGTTTTGGCGTAAATTATCATCCCTTAATTATTAATCAATATTTTTTAAGCTGTATTATACAAAAAAAAATTCTCTAAAATATTTATCCTACTTATTTGGTAGATTAAATAGTCTGTTATAGTTTTGCATCACAAATTAATAATTTATGATGATGATAAAATTTACAAAATTCTTTTTAATCATGTTCTTTGGTCTGTTCGGAACGTTAAACGCACAGGATAATATTATCCAAATCTCGGGGAAAATTTCAGATAAAGATACCAAAGAATCTCTTTTAGGAGTATCAATTTTAGTAAAAGGAACGGTGGCAGGAACTATCACAGATACAAAGGGTGAATTTTTATTAAGAACAAAACTTAAATTTCCATTTGTTCTCCAATTTAGTTCCGTAGGCTATAAAACCACCGAGATTGAGGTTAATAGTTTATCCAATAAACTGAATGTAGAGCTGGCAACCCAGTCAATTTTAGGACAGGAAATTGTAGTTACTGCTTCACGGGTGGAAGAAAGTATTTTAAAATCGCCCGTTGCAATTGATAAATTAGATATTCGGGCAATAAAACAATCGGCGGGAGGAAGTTTTTATGATGCCTTAGAAAACGTGAAAGGCGTGCAAATGATTACGTCCAGTTTGACCTTCAAAGTTCCTAATACTCGAGGGTTTAATATTCCAAATAATTTCCGTTTTATGCAATTGGTGGATGGTGTTGATATGCAAGCGGCAACTTTGGGTGTGCCTTTAGGAAATGCGATTGGACCCACAGAATTGGACATTGAAAGTGTAGAAATTACTCCAGGAGCGGCTTCAGCATTGTACGGCATGAATGCAATTAATGGTTTATCCAATTTGCAAACCAAAAGCCCTTTTCGATATCAAGGTTTGAGTCTTTACCAACGAACGGGCGTAAATCATGTCGATGGGAAAGACCATGACCCAAGTGTTTTGACGGAAACTGCCTTACGATATGCCAAAGCATTTAAGAACCAGTCGGGTATTGAAGTCTTTGCTTTTAAGGTAAATGCCAGTTATTTGCAAGGAATTGATTGGCGGTCAAATACTCGTTTAGATCAAAATACGAACGATAAAAAAACGGCTAATCCTGCCTTTTCTGTTTTGAATGGCACAAATAATCTTGCTTTTGATGGATGGAATAAATACGGTGATGATGCCTTGGCGGGTAGTAATACGGTATCACTCACGGGTTTAACGATTGATGGAAAACCTAATCAAACTTTAACGGTGGCTCGGACGGGTTATTGGGAAACTGATTTAGTAAATCCTAAAATTGATAACTTAAAATTAGATGCTTCTTTGCATTATCGCTTGGGTTCAAATACTGAAATTTCATACAGTTATCGTTACGGAAAAATGGATGGAGTTTTTCAAAGAGGCAATAAAATTCAGTTGAATAATGTGGTCGTTCAAAATCATAAATTGGAAGTTAAAGGTATTGATTTTTCGGTTCGGGCGTATGTTTCCAGAGAAAATACAGGCGATTCCTACAATGTAAAACCTTTAGCTGATAACTTGGATTTATACAGCGGAGGTAGTAATAGTGCATGGGGAACAAAGTTTAAAACTGAATTACAGAATCAATTAAATAATGGAATTGACTTGGCAACGGCTGGAACATTGGCTCGACAAGCGGCGGATAAAGGTCGGGTTGAACCTGGCACACTGGCATTTGAAGATTTGAAAAATACGATTATTAAAATCAATAATTGGGACATAAAATCAAGTACGATTCCGAATGCACCCGTAACTGGTGGGGCGGCTTTAATTCAGAAAAGTAGTATTTACCATATTGAAGGACAATGGGATTTATCCAAAAAAATAATGGTTGCGGAACGCCGCCCGTTTGATTTATTAATTGGTGCTGATGCCCGAGTATATGAAATTATACCAGATGGAAACAATTTTGTAGATTTCAGTCGCCCAATTGCTGAAAGAAATTTTCCTTTAGAAGATGGAACGTTTGGTAAAAACATTTATTACAAGAAAGTAGGAGGGTTTGCCCAAGCTACAAAGACATTTTTTGAAGACAAATTAAAACTTTTTGCTTCCGTTAGAGGAGATTATAATCCTGAATATGACCCCAAATTTACACCCAGATTAGCGGCAGTTTATACCGCCAATAAAATTCACAACTTCCGTTTTACCTTCCAAGAAGGCTACCGTTATCCAGCCATTTTTGAGGCTTTATCCTACGTAAATAACGGGCGTGTGAAGCGAGTGGGCAGTTTATCATACATAAATGATGGATTGGGTTATCGTGATAATAGTTATACTCAAACCTCAGTTGCTAATTTTAATGCCGTTGTAAAAGCCGCTGGAAACACGGATGCGGCTGCTTTGGCGAATAAAGGTTTATTACAAGCGGGAGATTTACCCATTGCTCGTCCAGAAAAAATTACTTCTTTTGAAGTGGGCTATAAAAGTATTTTGTTCGACAATAAATTAGTTATTGATTTTGATGTTTATTCAAATATTTACGATGGATTTTTGGGTCAAGTGCAGGTATTTGTTCCCATCGGGGTAAATATTGGAACGGATGCAGCGGTCTTGGCAATGATTGATAGAAATCGTGATGCAACAATAGCAACATCTTCGACCTCCGCCAGCAAAGGACAAGAACGTTATCGAGTCTATACCAACGCTAAAAACTCGTATCATAGTTATGGCTCATCTTTGGGACTTACCTATAATTTTTACAAACAATATACATTTTCGGGTAATGCAAACTATAATAGTATTGCCACAAATGCCCAAGCAGATATTTTTGTAACGGGTTTTAATACCCCAACATGGACAACAAATTTATCCATTGGAAATCGTGAGATAATCAAAAATGTTGGTTTTAATGTTACATACAGATGGCAGGAAGCCTTTTTGTGGGAAAGTCCGTTGGTAACAGGAAATATTAACGCTATCAATAATGTAGATGCACAGGCTAATTTGAGGATTCCAGCCTACAAAGCAACCATAAAATTGGGTGGTACAGATATTTTTAATAGTCGTTATATTCAATATGCGGGCGGTCCAACGATTGGTGGATTATATTATTTAGCTTTAACGATTGAAGGAATTTAATTTTTGAATTAATATTCCTATATA
>JACMRQ010000280.1 GCA_014376355.1 Arcicella sp.
AAAGGGATTTGTACCCATGCAGGGGGCAGACGGGTGGCAACTCAGTACACCCACTATTTTATCAATGGCGTGTCACAGGGCAGCTTTGGAAATTACGGACAAAGCGGGAATAGAAAACCTGCGGAAAAAGAGTATAAAATTAACACAATATTTGCGGTTTATTTTAGAAGAATTTAATCTAAAAAATGATAATATTTTAAATATCATTACCCCAAAAAATGTGGAAGAATCGGGTTGTCAATTATCTATTTTAGTGGAGAAGAATGGAAAAGAATTATTCGATAAACTTATCCAACATCGTATTATTGGCGACTGGCGAGAACCAAATGTTATACGACTTTCGCCCGTGCCTTTATACAATACCTTTGAGGATATTTTTAGGGTTGGCGAAGCTTTAAGTTAATTTTCATCTGTTTTTACCAAAGTTCAACATATAGACCGATGTAAATTATCTTTTTTAATTGATGACTATTTATCTTTTTTCTTAAAATTTGTTAAAATCTAAGAAACTATTGCACCCCACGATAAGTTTTTACGTTAACTTGGTAGTTATACGTACACAATTTTGTAATTAAAAAATAAATAAATAACATGGAAATCAAAAGTAGTTTAAAAACCCTTGCGATTGTCGGAGCGTTGAGTAGTGCAACCACACTCGGAGCGTACAAATTGTTCTTGGAAAAATCGCCTTCAGAGTCAGTAATTACTAATTCACCTTCTGCTTTTACTCGCTTGGTTTCGGACGTATCGCCGACTGCCCCAAGCAATCCTGGTGATTTTACTTACGCAGCAGAAAAATCAACACCTGCCGTTGTTCATATTACCACCAAAATGACTCGCAATGTGAGCCGACAAATGATGGATCCTTTTGAAGATTTCTTTGGGGGAGGAGGAGCTAATCCTCATCGGCAACAACCAGAGTCACAGGAAGCGTCGGGTTCAGGCGTGATCATTAGTTCGGATGGGTATATTGTAACAAATAATCATGTTGTCCAAGATGCTGATGAAGTAACTGTGGTTTTGAACGATAAACGTTCATACAAAGCAAAAGTAATTAGCACTGACCCCTCAACGGATATTGCGGTTATTCAAGTAAAAGCCACTAATTTACCTTTCTTATCATTCGGTGATTCGGATGCACTTAGAGTAGGAGAATGGGTTTTGGCAGTAGGTAATCCTTTCAATTTAGAATCAACCGTTACGGCTGGTATTGTATCGGCAAAGGGTCGCCAGAATATTATTGACCGTGAGAAAGATGTTAATCCATTGGAATCATTTATTCAAACGGATGCCGCTGTAAATCCTGGTAATTCGGGTGGTGCTTTGGTGAATTTGAAAGGGGAGTTAATTGGTATTAATACCGCTATTTACAGTCGTACTGGTCAATTTGCTGGATATTCATTTGCAGTACCCGTTGGAATTGTTAAGAAAGTTGCCGCTGATTTAATTAAATATGGTAATGTTCAACGTGGTTATTTAGGCGTAAACATTAGCGAAGTAAATAGTAAAATGGTAGAGGAAAAAGGCTTGAAAGTCAATGATGGTGTGTATGTGGGTGCTTTTCCAGCAGGTGGAAGTGCAGCACAATCAGCGGGTTTGAAAATTAATGACGTTATCGTGAAAATTGATGGTGTGCCAACGGGTTCACAATCAAAATTAATGGAAATGGTTGGTCGTAAACGTCCAGGTGAAACAGTGGTTGTAACGGTCAATCGTGATGGAGACGTCAAAGATTTCAACGTAATTTTAAAGAACAAAGATGGTAATACAAACATCGTGAAAGGCGAAATTTCTTCTTCAGTTACGAGCGAATATTTAGGAGCAAAATTATCAAATTTATCAGAAAGCGATAAAGCTAAATATAAGTTAACAGGTGGAGCGAAAGTAACAGAAGTTGATCCAAACGGACGATTTGGGTATCAAGGTTTTGAAAAAGGATTTGTAATTACAAAAATTGATGATAATCCAGTCTCTAATGCTAAAGAAGCCGCAGAGATGTTGACCAATCGTAAGGGAAGAGTAAAATTAGATGGAATTGATGCAGACGGAGCTCGAGTGAGAATGGTGCTTTAAGTAGCTTTTGGCTGTCAGCTGGGCGACACTTGCTTTAAAATCAATCAGTTGTTAGATAAAAATTATCGATTGTAAAATATCGGCTATTATATAATAAATTGTGAGTTGTGAATATTACATATTCACAACTCACAATTTATTATTTTTTATAATCTAACCAAGGTATGTCCCATTTTATCTCTCTTTGTTGTTAAATATTTTTCATTATGAGGATTTGAAGCAATTTCAATCGGAATAGTATCCACAATTTCTAAACCATAGCCCAATAAAGCGGCTCTTTTCTTTGGATTATTTGAAATCAAACGCAATTTACTTACGCCTAAATCTCGCAAAATGGAAGCTCCAACGCCGTAATCACGTTCATCCATTTGAAAACCTAATTCCAAGTTTGCTTCTACTGTATCTCGGCCCATTTCTTGAAGCTTGTAGGCTTTTAATTTATTAATCAATCCAATGCCTCTACCTTCCTGAAACATATATAAAATAATCCCTTTGCCTTCTTTTTCCACCATTTGCATGGCTTTGTGTAACTGTCCGCCACAATCGCAACGACATGACCCAAAGATATCTCCTGTTACACACGAACTATGAACACGAACCATCACGGCTTCATCTTTTTCCCACGAACCTTTAATTAAGGCTAAATGCGTATCGCCAGTGCTAATTTGCTTGAAGGCAATCAATTCAAAATGACCAAATTCAGTGGGTAAATCCACCCCAATTTCTCGCTTAATCAAACTTTCTTGTTTTAAACGATATTCAACTAAATCCTTGATTGTTACCAATTTAAGGTCGAATTTATCCGCAATTTGACGTAAATCTGGTAAACGAGCCATCGAACCATCATCTTTCAATACTTCAATCAAAACGCCAGATGGTGCAAAACCCGCCAAATGTGCAAAATCCATGGCTGCTTCTGTATGTCCTGTTCTTCTCAATACACCTTCTTTCTTGGCTTTCAGTGGAAAGATATGTCCAGGACGACCTAAATCTTCGGGTTTTGTAGTTGGATTAACTAAGGATAAAATGGTCTTTGCACGGTCTTGGGCTGATATTCCTGTAGTACAACCTTGTCCTAATAAATCAACTGAAACGGTAAAAGGTGTTTCGTGAGTTGCCGTATTTGCACCAACCATCATGGATAAACCTAATTCTTCACAACGTTCTTCCGTGAGTGAAACGCACATCAAACCACGTCCTTCCCGAATCATAAAATTGGTTAATTCAGGAGTCATCGCCTCGGAAGCACAAATCATATCTCCTTCATTTTCACGGTCTTCATCATCCGCAACGATAATGATTTTTCCTTGACGAATTGCTTCAATAGCTTCTTCGATTGTATCTAACTTTATATTTGACATCTTAAGCGGTCAGTCCTATTTAAACATTGGACTTTTTAAATGATTATGTATTTAATTGTACAATTCAAAGTTACGGATTTTTGTTCCGAGTAGGTAGCAATATTTCATTGTGCTAAAATTATTAAGTTCAATAAATTATTAATATTTTAATTTATAACTAACTGATTATTAGATAATTGCAATAAAATATATTTATATTTTCATTTTATACTGTATATTTACGTAATAATTTCCTTCAGCAATTTCTTTGTTGAATATAATTATTTCCTCTTAATTTTCTGAATTGATGATTTGGCACGTTAATAGCACATAACTATGCAACCAACAAATTTTCAACTGAATCATACGCCTCTGAATACTATTTCATGAATCGTAGCATTTTTTTGCAAATTTTTTCTGGTAACCCATGTAAAAAAGCCTAAGATTTTCGTTCAGAATGAGAGTATTCTCCGATATACAAAAAGAATCCACTTCTAATGATTCTTCATCGCCATTTTTACGAATTGGAAAGCATTGATACCCATAAAATATGAATACGATTATACGAAACATAACAACCGTGTTTATTAGCATAGTTACATTGACTTGTCTGTTACAGGAAACAATGGCTCAATGTAAAGTTGATACTGGCGACCCTGTTAAAGGCGAGTTTAGCATTAATGGAGGTAAAGTAAGTGTTAAAAGTGACGGTGGCGGTTCATTAACAGCAGCTAATAATATTCCTATCAAAATATGTGAAGGAGAATTAATAACACTCAAAAATACGCTCCCAGTAAATTCCGTTACCAGTAATAGTTATTGGGTAACTGAATTAAATGCTTACAACAGCCGAAGTACCCCTTTATCCAGTAGCACTGGCAGTATTGATGCTTCTTACAAAAGTATTAATGGAAAGGTTGATATTAGATTAATTTCCAAGAGTGTTAATCCCTCAGGGATTAGTTTTTATAACGGTCCTGGGAAATATGTTATTACGCAATATGACAATACTTCATCGGTAGCGGGCGGTCCTGGGTTTCACCATGCTTGTCAAGTAATTGAGGTTATATCACCCCTAAAACCAGTGGTCACCACGAATGTTTGTAGTGGCAGCGAAGTTCAAATTACCTTTCCAGCCAGTCCCAATAACGTTTTTGATGATTATGAAATAACATTTAATGCAACATTAGGGAGTTACAATCCAATTTTAAAGACAGGCAAACCAACTTCATATCCTTTCACAGTGAAAAGTGGAACATTATTACCCGATACTCAAGATAGAATTATAACGGTCAAAGGAATTTCAATAACAGGTAATTGTCTGGCTCCAATCGAAAATTTAGGAAAAATATCCATTAATGCAGGATTACTTGATAAACCAATACTAAGCAATATTGCAGGAACAACCAAGAAGGGAGAATTCAAATTAGCAGTGTCTGCCCAAAATAAGATTAGTAGAAATGTATATATTAGAGATCCATTAACTACCAGTTCTTATGATTATACGAAGATTTTTAAAATGTATGGCTCAACCGCAGCTTTAACCGATTCGGTAGTTTTGCAAGTTCCTGATGGTAATAAAATGTTTTGTTTTCAAGCGGAAGCTTTAGATGTTGCTTGTCCTTCAACGGCCAGTAATGTTAATTTAAGAAGTCCTGAAGAAATTTGTACAACACCCGCCATTGTAAAGTCAGAAAGTAGTAAAATTATTATCTCGTGGTTACAAGCTCCTGGCGGTTTAGTCGGTAGTGTTTTTAGAAATTATCGAGTAGAACGGTTAAATATTGATGGAAGTGTTGATAAATTATTAAAAACCATCTCAAATGTTTCTGAATTATCTACAGAAGATAAAGACGTTATTTGTGGGAAAGAATATACTTATCGAGTGCGAACAAATTATGGCCCACTGTCTGATTCTCAAATAATTAAGGTAAGGGCGATTTCTGATGAAGTGCCTTCGAAGATTCCAAGATTTTTTGCCACTATTACGAATGATAACAAATATGCGAGTATTCAAGGGCAATTTGATCCCACTAATGTTCCTGTAAATATTAAGTTAAATAACTATAAATTTTATAGAGCAGAAGCCTTAAATGCAGCTTATGCATTAATAAAAATTGGGAATCAATTGATTAATGATTCTACAACTGAAGTAGATAAAAAGTCATATTGTTATTATATGACATGGACAAATCTTTGTGATAAAGAATCTATACCTTCCGAAAAAGTGTGTACTGTAAATTTAAAAACTTCTGGTGCGACGATAAATTGGACTAAAGAAAGTTCCATTTCTGTGGGTACAGATAGCTATATTGTTCAACGAGTAAATCCAACCAATGGAACGAATATTAAAGAATTAGCAAGTAACCTAAAGAACGTTTACAGTTACAACACACAAATTCTACCTGAAACAGAAGGGCAGGAAATTTACATTCAAATTGAATCTCGTCCTATTGGTTGGAATATATTAAGTAATAATTCTTTACCAAGTACCCTCTCAAACATTGTCCGTATTTTCAGACCGTCATTAACACTGAGTCCACAGATTTTTACACCAAATGGAGACAATCAAAACGATAAATTTATTGTAAGAGGAAAGTTTATTAAAAAATTGAAAATGTCCATTTATGACCGTTGGGGCAATGTTGTTTTTTATGATGAAATGGACGGATATCCTATTGAAAATAATCAAAACGAATCAACCGTTATTGGTTGGGACGGTGTAATGAATAACGGAAATAAGGCAACTGAAGGTAGCTATGTCTTTAAAATTGAAGTAGAAGATACAATAGGGCAAGTCACCACGAAAGAAGGATCTTTATTACTGGCTTTTTGAATTTGCCAAAGATTGAAAATAAAGAAACCTCAGCAGATAAGTTGAGATTGCTTTGTTGCGTTATATTCATAGTATTGTAAATTGCGTTTGAAATTAAATCAATAAAAATATGTTCGATATGATGGGAATGCTTGGCAAAGTCAAAGACCTCCAAGAGAAAGTGAAAGAAGCACAAGAATCACTAAGTTCAATTACTGAAACGGGAGAATCAGGTGCGGGAATGGTGCGTGCAACGGTTAATGGTAAAAAACAATTACTCAAAATTGAAATTGACGAAGACCTCATCAAACCTGAAGACCGAGAAGTACTTCAAGATTTAATCGTTGCTGCCACAAACAAAGCAATGGAAAACATTGATGAAAAGGTAAAAGACCATCTCCAAAATGCCACAAAAGGACTAATGCCAAATATTCCAGGAATGGATTTAGGAGGAATGTTTTCATAATTTCGTTGCGATTGGCCGTTTATTTTTCGTTTTTTGATGTTCGGATTTATTAATAATATTTGCATTTAACGAACATCGAAAATTCAACATTATATTTATGTTAAAAGTACAAAATCTAACCAAAATTTACGGTTTACAAAAAGCTGTCAATAACATATCTTTTGAAGCCAAAAAGGGTGAAATCGTTGGTTTTTTAGGACCCAATGGTGCAGGGAAATCCACTACCATGAAAATTGCTGCTTGTTATCTTACCGCAACATCGGGAAGTGTTGAAGTTAGTGGATATAACGTGAAACAAAACCCAATGGAAGTTCGTCAAAATATAGGATATTTACCTGAACATAATCCCCTGTATTTAGATATGTACGTCAAGGAGTTTTTGGAATTTATCGGAGGGATTTACGAATTAAAAGGGCAGAATTTACAAAAAAGAATTTCAGAAGTTATAGATTTATTTGGATTGACACTTGAATGCAAAAAGAAAATTGGGCAACTTTCCAAAGGGTATCGCCAACGGGTTGGTCTCGCTCAAACCCTCATACACGACCCTAAAGTATTGATTTTGGATGAACCTACTACAGGACTTGACCCCAATCAATTAGCGGAGATTAGAGGCGTAATTAGAAGTATTGGCAAAGAAAAAACGGTTATTTTCTCAACTCATATTTTACAAGAAGTTGAAGCAATCTGTGATCGAGTAGTCATTATCAATCACGGAATAATCGTAAAAGATTGTCCAATTAATGAAATGAGACAAACAGGTAAAACGATGGAAGAGGTTTTTAGAGAATTGACCATTTGAGTGTAAACCATATAAGCTTTTTTAATAATTATATAATACTTTTAA